>CAZUDD010000021.1:0-12066 GCA_964619665.1 uncultured Desulfurococcaceae archaeon
CAATATAAGTTCCAGGAGAAGGAGTCTTAGCTTGCGAAGCCCTAATAGCAAGATCATCAATTTCATCAATAAACTTAAACCAATCCTCTTTCTCTATATGTTCGTATCCTCCAATAAAGGTCTTTGAATCAGCAACACGTTCAGCAACTACACCAACTTTAGCAACAGCTAGATGGGATATACCAACACTTGTAACATCAACTTCAACTCTAGTACCAATACTCGATACAACTATTCTTCTATCTCTCTCAATTCCAAGTCTAGTAATAGCTGAAACAATACCCTGTTTTTTCATTGAGTATCTGTTTAGCTCTTCAATGATTTTGATTTTGGATTCTGGATCTATTGATAGAGGATCTTTAGCAACTTCAACTCTATAAATATCTTTAACTGGTTTTGGTACTGTAAATCTCTTTTTAATACCGTGTAAAGCCATGGCCTTAGCTACAGATATAGCTTCCCTAATACAGTTTCTGATAGACTCCATATCTAGCCATGTTGTATAGCTATAGCCTGTACCACCATCAACAACAACTCTTATACCAACACCAATAGTTCTAGAAACACTATAGCTTCTCAAATTACCAGAGTCATAGTCTATACGTTCATAAACTCTACTCTGTAATCGAACAATAGCTTCTTGAACACCCATCTTAAGAACTTCTTCGAGAATCTTTTCTGCGGTATCTAAATCAATAGATAGAGACATTTGTCACAACCATATATAGCATAAACCTTAAACCTCCTTAAATTCCTATCTTTATCTACTTCGAGACTTCTCTACGACTTATCAAGAGAACAATTCCTGATTTTCTAGGCATTAAAAGCTCTATATGTATATGGTCATAGTTTTTCAATTCAGCATTTCCACACAAAACATCAACTCTATCAATTTCTTCACTACTCAGAACTCTAACACTATCCTTGAAATCTCCATGATTAACAACGAATAGTGAATCCCTATTCCTACCTCTATACAGTATTAACTCTACATCACCATGATTAGCTCTATAAGGTCTAGGAATCCCTGTTTCGGTGATTATCGCGTTATACAGCATTATTTCTGGACTCGAATTCCAATCAATAGATTTTCTCATTGTGAAGATGACCTCTATAGGTATTAACGATAGAATAACAGTACCACTATCTCTTCTAGCTTTAAATATAAGCGGTTCACCATTATCATCAACTGCGACTACATCAGCATCTATAGGTCTACATCTATATGTATAGATAGGTTTTCTAAGTCGTAATTGCAGTTTGGATCCTTTTCTAAGATTTCCAAAATCTTTAATGAATTCAATTGTTAGTGTTTTATGTAGTCTATAACCTGTGAGACCTGCATCCATATTTAATTCAACACCAAACAGCTCATTCCATAAATGTGTTGTAGATTCATGACAAGCTCTAAACTCTCCAAAACCTCTATATGTAGATACATATAGATGACCCTTGTGATATGTATACTCTAGAAGTTTTCTCCAAGTTGATGAAAGTGAAAGTAGTGTTGATGGAACTATAACGAGTTTTGCTCTATGAAGTATTTTCTCGAGATCTAGCTCATATACCATAGATGCATAGGTGTTTACTGTTGACGCAAGGGTATAGGATGATATCAATGGCTTTACGATACCCCAATACCCAAGTATTTTCCTATACTCTACAAATTCATAGTCTTTGAATAGATAGAAGGGTACAACTATGTAGGTATTAACGAACTTCTTGTATTCTCTATGAATACCAATTCTCTCTATATCTCTTAGCTTCTTAATGAATTTCTCTATGACTTCAGCTGCTGGTTTTGGTGATCCATCTCTTCTAATAATTCCAAAACCTAGCTCTAGTGGTCTCCATTCATATGGTGCTCTTGTATCATGGATAAAGTCTGAGAAACACCATATGAATACTCCTGATGCTCCATGAGCTAGAGATGTATATAGGATTTCGTTTATGAACTCAGCTTGACTTTTCTCTGAGTATTGGTATGTGCTAAACCCTACTTCTTCAACTATTACAGGCATAGAATCTGCGTTTCGGTAAAGCTCTATCATAGCGCTATGGGCATAGCCATGCCTAGCTATATCCTCGTCGTATAGGTATAGGTGTAGCCCAATGTAATCAACTATCGATTCTACATTAGGTGTTTCCTGCATATAGCTCTCAGGTATATCACCAGATGAAACAACGTGATCTCGATCAACGTTCTTTATAGTTAGAGAGAATGCTCTTAGAAGTGATAGTGCTTCATCTCTACTACTTGGTCTCTGTACAAAGCTCATCTCATTACCTAGAATCCAACCACCGATAGCACTATGGTCTTTAAGCTCTGAGACTATGCTTGATATAAACTTCATCATCTTTTCAATTGATTGAGATGTATAGAGTTTTTCTGGTTCTGTCCACGGTATACGCCAGTTCCTACCACTCATATGACCAACAATGAGTGTTACAAACGCGATGATGTTGTTTTGAGCTAGTATATCTAGAAATCTCTTTAGCTTTTCAAGTGAATCTCTCTTTATAGATCCATCCTCATAAGCAAAGTCTTCAGTTAAAATAAACATCCTTATAGCTCTAATACCTAGATTCTTCATAGCTTCAACATCGTTTCTAATCGCATCCTCATTCCATTCTCTCCACATATATATACTGAGTGTTCTTGGCCAGTAGTTAACTCCAACAAGAAACCTAAACTCATTATCTATACAGAGTATGTCGTTACATCTAGTTATTCTCAAGTTCTTACCCAAAGACTATCTCTATCCTATCACTCTCTCTAAACTCAACTATATCTCTAAACCTAACTATGAGCTTATTCTCATCGATAGATATACTCTCGACTTCACCTCTACTTACATTAACAACGATATTGTGTTTTTCCTTGATCTTTCTATGCTCTATAATCAACTCCTTAACTTTAAGAACGCCAAATTTCACTTCAATAACAAGTCTCTTTTCATTGACTATGAGTTGACCCCATGCACCTGGTAACGTTATAATCCACTTCAACTCTGCAGTTATTGGCGAAATCAGTAATTTGTTTTCTATAGCATTGTATACAAGACCTTCAATACCTAGGACTATACTCCACGATGAGAGAGCTCTCATATAGTGTGTACCCCATTCAATGTGGTTCCAGTAATAACCTGATACCTCGTATCTTTCATGAACAGTTTTCAGGATATTCTTAGCTTCATCAAATAGCTTTTCATAGAGCATATGAGAAGCTACAGCAAATTCAACACCAGACCAAGGTGTATCCATCTGTATAGTTGGCCAAAAAGCTATGTTTAGTATGTTATCGTATACTGTTGAACCTCTAAATGCTGGTCTTGGTCTACCAGGGTAAACACCGTTTATCAGTCCTTCATCATCGAATAGATTGTATTTAGCGATAGCTTTTAGAGTTGAAATCACTTTCTCCCTATCTACCACATAGTCTAGACTAGCTATCTTAGCAAGCCATTGACCTAGTAGTTGAGCAGCCATACAAGCTCTATCGTAACTACCTGTTATGGGGTCATACCATAGATTAAAGTATTCTCCATTCCATAGATGGGTATAGATAAATTTCTTAGCTTTTTCATAGAGTTCACTATACCTAGAATAGTCTTCAACTCCAAGAATCTTCATAGCACTCTCAATTGCTTTTAGAGCTGATAACCACAGTATCGATACATATGCTGATACACCATAGAAACTCCATACATCAAATGTTTGGAATCCCATAGATACACTTCTTTGACCTAAAAGAAATGGTAGTAGTTTTACATAGTCTTCAGGTATATCTCGAGCTCTAGCCTGTTCAAATAAACTGAAAATCCAATCAGCTCCAGCAGGATATGTATGGTAAGGCATTACACCATCGATACTCTGTGATCTTAAAATAGATTCGATAGCTATCTTCATAGGTTCAAGCAGTTCTCTAAGTAGTTCTCGATCTCCTAGCCATACAGAGACTAGATATGATGTCAATACAAACTTTGGTATAAGATCTATCATATGGTAAGAATCCACTCTCTTAATAGACTTACCAAAGAAGTGCATTACTCTACCACTAGGATCTTTACCTGTTCTCTTAACTATCTCCAAAACTACTCTACGAGTCTTCTCTAAATTACTAACAATTGAAGGATCTTTCTCAAACTCTTTCAGAAATTCAATTCTGTTTTCCGGAATAGCTAACGCATAGAATATGTATAGGGGAGAATCTGGTGTAAGCATGAACTTCGATTGATACTCAATGTATTTCTTAGCTAATTCTGGAAACAATACTGTTAGCGTTGGGATTACATACGTCATTACATCTGTTGTATTGAATGCCGCTGTCGATGGACCCCCATAGTAAGGATCTCCTATACCTTCCCAAAGAGCGAAACGTCCATCTCTTGTTAACCACGATGATTTTACTAGTGTTGTTATTTGAGATGCCACTAGATCTATAATCCACTTATCTATACCTTCAACACCGTATACAAGGTCATGGAATTCTCTAGTTTTAGAGTAGAGATAGTTGAAGTTCTTAGCTATGTACTGAGCAACATCTCTAGCATTTTCAAAGAAATTCTCGTAGTAATGACCAAGTCTCTCCAGATATTCATCTAGGTGATTAGGGAAATACCATGTGAGTATAAACACTATTTCTCTAGATGTGTGAGGTGGTATTCTTATTCTTGATGCTATTATACTCCAAGCATTATCACCTACATAGCTTTCTCTACCCTTAATCTCTCCATAACATCGTAGATATACCCACAAATCAATGAATTCTCTACTAACCCAGTACTGCGTAGACATAGGGTATGGTGCTACCACAATAGACTTGCTTACTTCGCCGTTGAGTACACCTATATACATAGATCCCTGGTATAGAGGATCTAGTGGATCTACATCAATACCCTCAATATACAGTCCATTTCCATCTGCAGTAATTCTCGACTTTTTGAAAGGACTTCTCAATCCCATAACTATCGTTATCTCTACTTCGTTTTCACATCTATTCTCTATACGGAATATGAAGATTGCTGTGGGTATACTTGAATTCTTGAGATCTCCAGGTATAAAAGGTGAAAATGTTTCTAGCTCTATATCTACGTATCTATTGAGTTTTTCATCTATGTACTTCAAAAATGCAAATGGTGGTTCTCCGCTATACTCAATCGCTTTTACAGGTCTTAGCCATGGTAATGTGTATGGGCTTGCGCCATAGTAATACTCACTACTTCTCAATAACCTAACAACAATATCCTTACCATTGCTTACTCTAACAGCGAAGAAGAGAGAGTCTGGGTCAAGACATGTTCTATTCCTTAACTCTGTTCTCGAAGCCCATGGACCGTTATTGAATATCAACCACTCATAGAGTCTTCCATCAGCTCTAATCTCTATTGAGCCAGCACCAATACCACCTAATACAACACCAGAGTTCAACACGTAGCTGTACCTATACTTCATGTAGACCCTAGTACTGCTTGTACTTGCTGGTGGTATAGATGTGTGTATAGCTATCTCAATATCAGTACATTAGTACTCGAAGCTAATGCTATGACCAGACTCTTAGATTCATAGATTAGAGCAGAGATCCCATAATGGCCATGTGTATACAGGATAACAAGATCATACTCAGCTTCACTTAATTCACTAAGAATCTCAACTACTTCTGGTCTACCATTTGATACTCTTACTCTTAACTCATAGTCTATGCCAACGAATTTTCTAGATAGCAATTCTCTCAATCTATCTATTTCTGGATCTCTTTCTGTCTTTGCTATGAATAGAAATACAGGTTTAAACCTATGGATTTCAGCTAGTTTAGCAACAACATTCAGTAGATAGTCAATATCGTGTCTCGTATCTATAGGTATCAATACTCTTCTGAACAATCCTTTCATTTCTTTAGCATTATTTACCATAGACTTTCCCTTTCTGGATAATACCAAGATTTATATCTGTTGATTTAATTGAGAACCACTTATCTTCAAAACCAGTAATAGCTCTAATAGCATCTATGTTCTCAGGAATGACTATAGCTTCTGAGTGAACTGCTATTATCATTGAGAGTTCACGATCCTTAACTGTGACTGTGTCTTGAAACACTATGCATTCGTATAGATCATTTCTATCTCTACCACTATCTCTAGACCATTCAAAGATCTGTGCAATACTAGTAAAACCATCTTCACGATTTACTAGCAGTATTCTAGGAGTCTTCTCTAGAACATCGATGATGTAATCTCTATCTACTCTATCTCTAAACACTATATACAGAAATTGTGTATGGGCTAAAGTTGTTGGTATAGCTATTGAATAGGTGGCTATGTTGATATCTGGAAGTACTGATTTAACATCGAGTTCATGATGACTTGGTGTAGGCTCAATCACTACATCGTTTATGGGGCCTCTACTGTACTCTTTTGGATCAGCACCTCTTCTAACAATGAACACTCTAACTCTATCTATCTGAATATCGTTGATTAGAAATGAAGCAAGTATTCTTAGTATTGCTGTTGTGTTACAGCTAACAATTCTAACATATCTCCTATTCAATGCTTTTTCATAGTTTATAAGAGAATTAAAACTAACTTCAGCAATTTCAGCACTTTCTCCACCCTGAAAAATCGCTTTCACTCCATGTCTATCATAGAATTCAAGTTTGTTCTTAAGGCCAACACCTTTTGGTGTTGCATCGACCACGACATCGGATTCTCTGATGAGATCTTCTATTGTTCCAGCTACATCGAGTCCTCTCTTCTCAAAATCTTTAACTCTTTCTCTATGTGTATACACCCTATAGCCTTTCTCGATAGCTATTAGGGCTTCATAATCAGGTTTCAGCTTCGCAATCCCAATGAGTTTCATATCGTTTTGTTTTGTTATAGCATCTGCAATTCTCTTACCTATAGTTCCATAGCCAATAACACCAACGCGAATCACGATCTCACCTCCAGAACCTCTCTATAGAGATTTCCAATGCTTTGAATACAGGTAGATAACCATTGACTAATGCTTCAAGAAATGCTCTACCACCTGTTGATGCATGGTAAACACTGTTAATCAAACCATATTTTCTCGCTACGTATACAGAGTGACCACCAGCTAAGATAACTCTCTTACTATGTGTCAATGCATAGGATAACAGTGTGTATGTACCTTTAGCAAATATATCGTTCTCTATATAGCCTAGGGGTCCACTAAAGACTATGGTTTGACTCTGCTCAATAACTCTCTTGAACTTCTCTATAGTCTTTAAACCTATATCCATAGCAATGCTGTCAACTGATAACACATCTATATCTATTCTAGTACTGTTTAGATCTATAGCAATATCACATGGAATCTCAATAGCATCACTCCATATGTTAAGTAGTCTCTTTATGCGATCGATATACTTATGTAGATTGCGATTCCTAAGAACTTCAAATATAGCTTTAGTACCTCCATACTTCGCGGCAATAAATGGTAAACCTGTTAAGCCTCCTACTACTATTCGATTAAACTTCTTCTTCTCAAGTGCTCTCTCAATCAACTCTATATTTTCTTTAACCTTAGCACCACCAACAATAAGAACTGAGTTTACGTTCATCAACTCTAACTCACTTAAAATTCTCAACTCCTCTTCAAAGACTAGTCCAATACATGTAGGTAGGACCTGCGGAAAACCGGTTACGCTAGGTTGAACTCTATGTGATACTGCAAAAGCATCAAAGATAAAGTAGTCAAAAAGAGGTGTTAACCTCTTAACAAGATGTGTATCTACCTGTCTATCCATATCAGTAACAACAACTTCTTCACTCAAAAACCTAACATTATCGAGTAGAAGCACAGAACCTGGTTTCAAGCTAGTGATTTTCTCACGTGCTTTTGAACCAATAACATCATCTACAAACTCAACTCTAACACCAACATACTTCTCCAAGACTTTGCAGTGTTTTTCAAGTGATACAAAGTCTTTTTCACCAGGTCTACCCTGATGAGCTATGACTACAACTGCTACATCATGATCTACTAGATACTTAATAGTCTCTGCATGCTTCTTAATCCTATAGTCGTCGAGTATAGCACCGTCAGATGCTAATGGAGAATTTATGTCTATCCTTACAAGAACTCTAGCTCCTCGATCAACACACTTGTCTATTCGAATAAACTTCTCCAAGTAGTGTTTCAGCAAGACTAATCCCGCAAAGTATAAAACAACCCCCGGGTATAAGGGTTATCTACAGGAACACCAGTTAGACTTGTTATACTCGGGTATACCGGTCTAGGTTGGTAGATAACGATGACATATTATCTTGTTGATAGAGAGCTTCATGGTGATAAATGTTTAGGTGCTCTACTATGAATAGAAATGATGTTTGCAGGAATACTGTAGTCAAGGTCGTTATGTATAAACATGGTAAAAAATGCGAAGTAGATCTTCAGGTAAATACATGTGATAAAGTATCGTCTATATATAGAGATGTTGTTAAGGAGTTTATGGGTGTCGATATCGAAGAAATAATGTTTATATGTGGTGAAAAACAGATCTATCCTAGCGATATTATTAATGATTGTAGTGTTATAGAGCTTCACATTCTTTCTCTAGGTGGATGAAATAGTTTTAGTGGTATGGCTGTCTATGGCTCTATATAGAAGTAAAAAGCCTAGAGATAAGCTATACAATCTAACAATACTATGGTATGTGTATAAGTATAGAAGATTCTTTATCGGAACGTACTATTTTCCTGATGTTAATGATATGTTAATAGTATTGAAGACTCCTAAAGGAGTTGAGCTTCCAAAGAAATTCTTTGAAAGGGTAACTCAGAGAGATCTTGAGAATGCTTATAAGATGGTGTGTATTGGTTGTGGTGTTTGTTGTGAATACAATGCTGGTAGTTTTGTTTTCTATGAAGAGTTGAGAGATATAGGTTTCAATGTATTGCTTAGTGAATGTGAAGATGTTACTCTACTCAATGGTGTTAAGACTAAGATATGTTCTCTTCAATCACGTGAACATGGTATGTGTATTCTCTACGATGTCTCTACACAGAGTTGTAGAGTTCACAATAGAAAGCCTGTTATATGTTTAGTTAGTTACTGTGGTCTGGTAGCTGTAAAGAATGATAAGATATTCTATAGATATGGTTTTGATTCTCAGAAAAGACCTATGTTTAGAGAATGGAGTGGTAGTTTAGATAAGCTTAGAGATAACGTTAAGGAATATGTCCTTAAATACATTGTAAAACAATCTCTATAGATAGTCTGTTATCAGTTAGAGCTGCTGATCATCACTTTTCAGTTGGGGTGTAACACATCATCTAAGCTTCGTTGAAGAACCGAAAAGCTGAAATAACTAGCGCTAATCACTAGGTGAAGCACTGACTATCACTATGTAAAGAGAAGACCTATATACCAACAATACCGAGTAATGACTTTTTATCTCTGGATCAATTTGTCTTCTCGGGAGTATGATATCTATAAAACTATTATCGATATTATTGGTAGTAGCAACTGCTAGTGGTATTGGTGTTCCCGTAGTTGTTGATGCAACAGTAGGGGATTCAATTCATCCTGGACATTCTCTCTATGGTGTTGAGAGATTCGGTGAAAATATAAGGAGTGTTTTTAGCGGTATGGATTTTCGTGGTTCTCTAGCTATTGAGAGATGTGATGAAGCATTACACTCTCTAGAGATAAACGATACTTCTACAGCACTATCACTAGCTAGAGAATGTATTGCTATGGCTAAGAGGTTAAGTGATGAAGCAAGAGATGTTAAGGGTCTTAAAATAGCCTATAGTGTACTGTCTAAGATTAGAGATAAGCTTCTGGTCATTAGAGAGAAGGCGTTGAAGCTAGCTGAAGAAATGAATAGAACTTGTCCTGAATGTGCAGATGAAGCTAGAGAACTAGCTAGATTAGCAGAGACTTCAGGAAGAGAATTCGGTCTTTCTGTAGCTGATATAGCCAGAAAACTTCGCGAAGAACATCGTAGAGGACCTCCCGTAGGTCTACCCTAACCTCTATTCTTTTTATCATCATCTATAGATTAGGTTATATCTAGACATTGTGTTAGTGTTACTAGGAGGTGTAGAGATCTGTACATACATGCTCTTCATAGTCTATATGCGCTTACTCTGTGTTTTTGGTGCTATAGATGTTTGAATTTGAGCTTGTATTCGATGTACTACTACTCATAGTCTTAGCAAGACTGTTAGGAGAACTCTTCGAGAGGTATTCGCTTCCTAGAGTTATTGGTGAACTTCTTGCAGGTATAATCCTTGGACCTTCAATTCTCGGTATTGTTGAGCCCTGTAGAGAACTTGAAGCTCTCGCTATTGTTGGTGTTATATTCTTTATGATGTCTGCTGGTCTTGAAATAGATCTTGATAGACTTGTTAGGAGATTCAAGTCGGGTTTTATAGTTGCACTTTCTGGTGTTGTAGTTCCGTTTACGTTGGGTATGCTTGTTGGTCATGTTCATGGTCTTGAGTTTGTTCAATCTTTTGCTATAGGTACATGTCTATCGATAACAGCTATTGGTTTAAGTATTAGGGTGTTAATGGATCTAAGAATGTTGAGGACAAGACTAGGTCTTACCGTTGTTAATGCTGCTGTTGTTGATGATGTTATAGGGCTTATACTAATGTCAACAACTTTCTCACTTGCTATTGCTGAAGAGATAACGTTGATGCACTCTATAGTCCCTATGATAACAGGTACTATCTTCATAGTGTCAACGTTTATACTTGGCATGGCTATTTCGAGAAAGAAGAAGTTGAAGTTGTTGTTAGCTAAATATCTTGGTTTTGGTCATAAATCGAGTTCGTTTAGATTAGCGATAGCTATTGCATTAGCATTTCTACTGAGTTTATTAGCTAGACTTGCATCACTTCATGAGATTGTTGGTGCTTTTATAGCTGGTATGATCTTGAGGAATATTTTGTCTGAAGATGCTGAGAAAGAGATATTCGATTTTACGTTTGCTTTCTTTGCATTGCTCTTCTTTGCATATATAGGTATTAAGACTGATGTTAGGAGTATCTTCATGATATCTGAGATAGCGATAGCTATTGTGGTAGCAGCATTCATAGGTAAAATTCTTGGTGGATTTATTGGTGCTTCACTATCTGGTTTAACACCTAGAGAATCGATTATAGTTGGTATTGCTATGAATAGTAGAGCTGCAGTTGAACTAGCTATTGCAACAGCTTTCTACGCCATAGAGATATTCACGTTGGAGCTATTCTCAGCAATAGTCCTCATGGCAGCAATAACATCGATAACAACACCATTCATACTGAAACTAGCAATAAAAACACTCTTGGTGAAGAGACACTGAGATACAGTGTTTTAAGGTTCTTCACACTGTTACTTAGTGGTGAAATCTATTTTCTGTTGATCCTATGGATTTCTTTGGAATAGCTTTGCATAGGTATTGGAGAGGTGAAGATGTAGTTCTATATGTTGAGAGAGATGATGGTTTTGTTGAAGAGCTGGGCATCTCTAAGTGTTTCTCTGAGCCTCGAGAATAGCCTTGGTATGAAATTGAAGCGCTAGGTTATGTCTATGACAGAGTTCTCGATGTTGGTTGTGGACCTGGTAGACACTCAATATGGTTTCAAAAACAGGGATACTATGTTATTGGAGTCGATATTCTTAGCTATCCAGTGAACAATAAAGAAGTTAGGAACCATAATCAATGCAGCAATAATCAAAGCTATCTTGATAGATGTAGGATATATGCGGCAAACAATGAACTTATTAAGCTAGATACAGACTTTATCGAGTTGACTAATCCAAGCATAGTTGCTTTATATCTCTTATATGGATTCTAGAACAGCTTCTACAACAACTATACCAACAATAACTGTTGAGAGATAATTCACTATGTATGCAAGATACCACTAAGAAACCTCGTCATCGATGTAAAGAGAAACCACGATAGAAAGTTCATTAAAATAGCTATAAACTCTAGAAACCTAGCTTCAATCCTAGCTAATCTCAGCAAAACAAACGATGATGTAGTCATAGAGATAGACTCTAGAACTCCATACTCAGAAATCTTAATACCTAATAGATCTAAAT
>CAZUDD010000022.1:0-11906 GCA_964619665.1 uncultured Desulfurococcaceae archaeon
ATACTAAGAAACTTCAGGAAAGATATATTCGATGTAGAAATGGTGAAATACTATGTGGAGAATGTAAGAGAGAACTAGCAGAAAGAGTTGCTAAGTTTTTAGAAGAGCATAGACGTAGAAGAGAAAAAGCTATCGACATCATAGACAAGTTTTTGATAAGGAATAAGTTTGAACCACCAACTATAAAGAGAATTGTGTAGCTGTGGATCCCCTCCCTCATTCAGCGCCATTACGGCGCTGTCAGGGGGTGATACCCGGGCCATAATGTCAATTTTTTGATAACGCTAATAAATTTATTTCAAAGATCCTTGTATCTGTATTAAGGCGAGCTAGTTGAGCTATATAGATATTCTCCATAAAGCTGTTGATAGAGCTCTTGAGAAAGGAGCAAAATATGCTGAAGCTCGATATCATAAGATCGATAGTTTTAGTATAGTTTTAAGGAATGGAAATGTTGTTGCTCTAACGACAATGTCTAGAGATGGTATTGGTTTAAGAACATATCTTGATGGTGCACTATCCTATAGCTCTTCGTATAGACTAGATAGTGAATCCATAGATTATCTCGTTGAAAACTGTATTTCGAGTGCTCGTGCAACAACAAGAAGATTAAAACTCAAGAGAGATCCTTCATCGCCTAGAATTGTTGGAAAAGCTAATTATAGTGTTATTCAAAGGCGAAAGTTTGATAGTGTTAGCCTAGAAGATAAGATTTCTATGCTTAAAAATATCTGGATAAATACATCTAAAGCTCTTACACAAGCAAAGCTTGTAAACATGACTATAGAGTATCAGGAATCTATTGAATACAAAGAGCTTATTACAAGCGATGGTGCCGAGATTATCAGCACAATTCCAAGAATACTAATTCAGATTCTAATGACTCTCTATGAACCTCGAAAAGGATCTATTCAAAGGATTATTGGTTTTGGTGGAAGTGGTGGTCTAGAACTTCTAGATACATGGAATATAGTTGATAGAGTTACTGAAGAAGTTAAGAACCTAGAAAACGTATTGATTAAAGGTGTTGAACCGCCTAAGGATAGTGTAGACATAGTTCTTGGACCTGAACTTGTTGGTCTTATAGTTCATGAGAGTGCTGGCCATCCAATGGAAGCTGATAGGATATGGGGTAGAGAAGCCTCTCAAGCAGGTGAAAGCTTTGTTAAACCTGAAATGATTGGAAAGGAACGTATTGGTAATGAGCATGCAACTGTTGTTGATGATCCAACAATACCAGGTAGTTTTGGTTACTATCTATACGATGACGAGGGTGTCAAGGCTAGACCACGATATATCTATCTCAATGGTGTAATAAATGAGCCTCTCCATAGTAAATGGAGTTCAGTACTCTTCAACACAGAAAGCAATGGTGCTGCAAGAGCTATGAACTATGAATGTGAACCGCTAGTCAGAATGGCGAATACATATCTAACACCAGGAGATATGGAATTCAATGAACTTATCGAAGATATCAAGAAAGGAATCTATATCAAGAATTTCATGGAGTGGAACATCGATGATATACGATGGGGTCAGAGATATATTGGACTAGAATGCTATTTAATAGACCATGGAGAGCTCAAAGAACCTGTAAGAAATCCAGTACTTGAATTCACAACAAAGGAATTCTATAGTTCTATTGTTGGTAAAACAAAGAGAGTAGAATTTTATCCAGGTCTTTGTGGTAAAGGTGAACCCCAACAAGCAATTCCTGTATGGCTTGGAGGTCCTCATGTTAGATTAAAGAAGATGAAGTTGAAGGTGGTACCTCTATGAAGAACTCCCATACTTCAATACAAGATCTTGTCGAATATAGTGTTAAGAAAGCACTTCAAGAAGGTTTTGATGAAGTTCTATCAACAGCTATACATACAAGAGAATCCATGGTTAGGATATCGAATAATGTCATTACTATAGCACAGAGTAGAGATAGCATAACATTAGCACTATACCTTACGAAAAACCAAAGAATATATTTTGCTGAACACATGGTTAAGAGTAGAGAGGATATCGATAGAATTCTACAAAATGTTAAGAGTTCTATACAGTTGATAGAGCCTTCAGAATTCTATGCACCATTACCAGAACCTAGTGGTAAACCTCTACAGGGATTATACGATAGTACTGTAGAGGACTATCTATATAAAGTACCTGAACTCGGTGATATGGTAATAGCTGTTGGTGCTAATGAGGGTATCGATAGAATTGCTGGAATGATAAGACTGGGTATTAGACATAGGGTGTTGATGTCTTCGAAATCCTCGTCAGTATTGGAAGAGAAGAGGAGTTTTGTTGAAGTTTATACAAGAGCGTTTAAAGGCGATGTAACAGGGCATTGGGCATACACATCCACAAGACTTAACGTAGAGAAAGTTAGGGAAGTAGCGTTGAAATCATCTAGACTAGCTAGAGAATATTCAACACTTAGAACTATGAAAATTGAAGACGGTGTATATGAAGCAATACTTTCACCACTTGTTGTTGGTAATATACTGAGCTACTTAGCCATGATGGCATCGGGTCTAGCAGTCCTTCTACGATTCTCAATATTCTCGAAGTACGGTATTGGATCTCAGATAGCTTCAGAGAAATTCACTATCATAGATGATCCTCTAAACACTGAACTTCCAGAAGCTACAGGATTCGATGAAGAAGGTGTAGCAACAAAAACAAAACCATTGATAGAGAGAGGGATTGTTAAGAACATACTCCATAACTCAAAGACAGCTAAGAAAATGAATACAGAGAGTACTGGCAACGCTGGCATAGTTATGCCTAGACCATGGAATCTAGTCATCGAGAAAGGAGATCTTAGTGAAGAAGAAATGTTCTCTGAGATTAAACGAGGACTATTTGTGGTAAACAATTGGTATACGAGGTTCCATAACTTTGAAGAAGGTTTATTCTCAACAGTATCACGAGACATAGTTATCTATATAGAGAAGGGCAGGCCAAAGGGATTAGTAAAAAGAGTTAGAATTGCGGATACGATACCTGCTATGCTTCAAAACGTTGATGGTCTTTCAAAGACACAGTACGATATTAGATGGTGGGAAGTGATGTATCCCACTAGAGCTCCATTCATCTATGTTAAGAGACTTCACTTTACATATGTTGAATAGTTTTTTCAAGCTTCTACTGCTTTTGGATCGAACCTGTAACCACAAACCTTACATACGAGTACTCCGTTAAGTAATACCATGGGATTGCCGCAACGTGGACAAACAATATATGATTTACCACGCATACTCTCCTACGTATAAGCTTATGTTTACACCGTTTATATGTGTGGAATCTCACAGAGATTGGCACAGAGATTGACGCCACATGGCTGAGATTAATGAATCTTAAGTCTAGGCAAGAAATGCCACTAAAGCAGTTCATAGACCTAACCACAACAATGATATTGCTATTTGGACCATTAGCATCTATGTACATAGCATTATCAATACTATGGATAGCGTTAGGTCTTGGCATCATAGAGTTGAATGAGCCTATAACACCTAAGGTATTTCTGTATGCTATACCCATAATAATAGTAATACAGATAGTCTTCAGCGCATGGTGTTGTAGCATAGTTGGAGGCAAAAAATGGCTTAAAGACAAATTAGAATTGAAAAAAAAAGATCGAGGTTACTACCTTAATAAAGTTGTCATCTATAATTTATGTCACAGCTTTCAGCATAACGATACTGACAATATATGTAGCTTCCATCATAGTCCTAGGAGAAGTAAACATAGTTGATTGTTTGAAATACATCCATAAACTTATCATCGGATTGCCTTTGTGGGTTCAACTAGTCTATGTGGTGTTGTATCCCTTCACCTCTGGATTCTTTGAAGAAATTATATGGAGAGGTTTTGGTATTGATAGTCTGGAACCAATAATTGGTCATAGACGTGCTAATACTGTTCAATCAATAGCGTATTCACTATGGTCTAGCCCAACAATACTCAACATAAGCACTATAACGTCATTTGTCTATGCATATCTAGCAGGAAAAATCTATGCTAAGTATCGTATACTTACACCCATAATCATAGGCAAAATGATTGCTCTATATAGTATAGCATCGTTAATTTATGTAGTTTGCTACATATAGATTGTAATCATGTGTAGAGGAGTTTTTGATCACTATAGTTATTTACCGTAGTTAATCGTTCATTGTATACTAGAGAGTTCGTGAGGGTACGAAATGACCAAATTATTTATATATGCTAGCCCTAAAAGCGTTGAAAGGCTAAGTAAAGGCAGAAACCTCCTATGGTTACCAGTAGCACTTTTCAGAGTGGCTAACTGTAGTGGGGAACAATATCTAGTTGATTGCTTCATAGCCCCAACTCTTCAATCATCGCTAACTAGAATACTCCTTGTAAGAAAAGTTGATGTTGCGATAGAGCTTACATCAACATCACCTATCAAAGCTCCTATGATAGACCATATCAAGTGTTGTGAAGAAGATGTTAGAGATGATTTTGTTAATGCTTTCAAGGAATTCGAAGAACGTTATGCTGGAGTAAGAGAGCTTATGAAAGAAAAGAGAAAGCCTCTATGGAGTCCCTGGAAAGCGTTTTTAGCACTAATAATACCACCAGCACTACTAATTGAACGCAATGAACTAGCTAAGAGAATCAAGATTGTAGAGTATCTTACAGCTAAAAGTGCCTTGACTGACATAAGGAGAAAGCTCTGTGTTGATATCAATATGCAGTTTGAATTCTTTAAACCATGCTACGTGCTAACACATATTGATGTAGAGAATCAGAGAGTCCACTTTATAATGGGTAAAAATGCTATTAGGAGTAAAGTTCATGAACTAAAAATCTTTGGAAATGAGAATATACTGCAAGAGCTTTTAAAACATCTAGAAAGAGTGTAGTGGTCAGAGTAGCTAGAATATGATGATTGTGGTGGGCTCTGAAGACAAGAGTCTATGATGAGATGAATCCTCTCTGAATAGTGATTGGGATGACGAATCGTCGGCGCATCTGATAAAATGACGAGATATCGCCGCTTGCTGACCATGATCTAAAAGGGTTAGAGCATGTATAGGTACCGAAAAATACAGTGTGTATCCATACTCATAGCCTTATTAACGATATTCATAGTATTAGCTACGGTATTCTCGACAGCATTAGCTGAAGATAGGAACATAATCTTTTACATGTACTTCAGCTATGGTTGTCCACACTGTAAAGCCTTAAAGTCATTTCTATATAAAGAGTATGGGTCAGAGCACGTTGTATTAGCAGATATCGCAGATAATGAAAACTTTGAAAGACTATACCAGGTATGTGCAGTATACTATAGGTTAGGTAAGAATCTTTGTGGAACTCCTTTAACTATAGTACTTAAAGACGGCAAGGTTATAGCTATAGTACTAGGCGAAGTCCGAAATACGAAGTTCTGGAACAATATAATATGCAATAAGAGCTCAATTATTCTGAATACTCTTGAAAAAATGAATATGTCTATTGAGAATGTTAGCTATTCTGAAGAATGCATTATACCTGTATTCCTAGGTGATGAATTGCTAGGTCTAGTTGCAGTTAAGAACATAAGTATATTCAGTGTTGCTGTAGCGCCACAGTATTTCAAGAGACTAGGCATTACCGCTATACCAGCTCCTAATGAGATTTCAAAGCAGATATCTATGACGCTAAACACGGAAGCTAAGGAGGTTACACCTGGAATCACATCACCTCAACCTTCACCAGATGTACTCTATATGTTCTTTCTCATGATAATTCTAGCCCTAGCTGATTCAGTGAATCCATGTACACTCTACATCTATACGCTACTCCTCATAGCATCGGCATTAACAGCCAGTAGTTTTGGCGGTGAAACCAAGAAGTTAACAAGGAAAGCTATTTTAAGGAATGGTATGGCATTTATCTCAGCAGTTTATGTTGGATACACAGCTATGGGACTAGGTATACTGCTAGCTTTTAGGACAACTTCTTTGAACAGATTCTTCTCGGAGAATGAGTGGATTCTAAGTGTTATTGCTATAGCATTTGGACTCTGGACTATCATCTCAACATTGATGGGAAAATCTAGAGTTATAGCTAAAGGTTTTGTCTATGATTTTATTAGTAGAGCTGCAAATTCATCAATTCTATCCTTTGTACTAGGACTCATACTCTCATTCACTCTACTACCATGTTCTGCAGGTCCCTATGCCGTATTCTTAGCTAAGATCTCTGGTTTAACATTGATAC
The DNA here is from genome assembly GCA_964619665.1 of uncultured Desulfurococcaceae archaeon. GTDB lineage: Archaea > Thermoproteota > Thermoprotei_A > Sulfolobales > Ignisphaeraceae > CAZUDD01. Next base: position 6,226 of record CAZUDD010000022.1, read on the forward strand.
TATCCCTAACATTCATTGTACTCTATAACATGGTGTTTGTAATACCGCTAATACTTATATTAATAGTGTTAACTATAACACTTCAGATAAGACGAGTTCAAGAATTTGTGGTTAGGCATAGCAAGGAATTATCGTTTATTGCTGGTGCTCTACTCATCTTCATAGGTATATACATAGCCATAACATAGACTTTAGCTCATCTTAGCAGTATGCTTAAATAATGCATATCTTGTAGCAAGTACTTGATAAGAAACAGCACCCTCAATATCTTCTCTACGAATTATCTTTCCATCCTTAACATATATCAAAACTGTTGTTGGTGAAGCTCTAACACCAAACTCTCTAAATGTAGATGCAGCTTCTTCAGCACGACATTTTCTAGCAAACCAATCACATAACACTATCACAAAGTGAACATCGCTATCTCTAGACGATGTATCTTCAACAAACTTAAACCATGTAGGATCGTATTTTCTACATGCTGGACATTTCGTATTATCGAAGTATATAATGTACAGACCATCACTCCACGGCGAAAACTTATCACATTGAATTCTTCTCCAAATTCTAGATGATGAGTCGTAGACATATATGCCGTTAGGAGATGATGAGTCTATTATCTTAAATCCTTCACTAGGTTCTCTTTTTTGAGCTTTCTCTAAGAGTTTTTTAAGGAATTTTTGTAGTATATCCTGGATCTCTCTATCGCTTTCATTGCTAGTCATTATGAACACCGTAAGTGATGGTATTTGATAACGGATTTATTGTTATCGTCTATAACTCAGTGATCCTAAACAAGTTTAAGAATCTTGGAGAGCTTCATCACAGCTTCTCTAAGTCTTTTCAATCCATCTATATATGCTCCTGGCTTAAGTGTTTTGTATGCTTTGTCATAGTCTTCAGGACACGTAGTCAGTACAATATTACCTCTAGACCACTCTACTGGTAGATGGTACTCTTTAGCTATGTCTAAAATCGTAATTATCGTTTCAGGATCTACTAGCCATTGATTACCTAGAGTAGAGAATACCTTTATTGCACATGCAGCACACCTATCCTCAAAGTATTTGTAGAGCTCTGTACAGATACTCGATAGTATCTCGTCTTCAACTTCAATGGGTTCCGGTTCACCACTAGGACAAAAACCTACTTCTGGTACTATATCGCTTAACGATAACTCCATATTCATAGCTTCACGACTTATAAGAGCCTTTCTATCTCTCAATTCAATAAGATTTCTTCTTAGCAATGCGTATAACAAGCTTAGAGGTATTTTTAGTGATCCATCTTCTCCAATTATTTCAATCTCAATACTCAAAATAGATACCTCTCAAAGATTCCTACTCCACAGCAATGCGTGTTACCCTAGTCAAATATTTATTCCTCATAAAATCAAAGATCTGCTAGTGGGTTGTGTTCATGGCTATAATTGAGGGTTTCAATATTCCAGAGGATCTGTATTATGATGTTGAAAACCATGTATGGGTAAAGATACTTAGTGATGGTACAGCTATAGTGGGTCTAGACGATGTAGGTCAATATCTTGCTAGAAGAATTGTGTTTATAAAACCAAAACCACCTAGAACTCATATCGCTAAAGGTGAAAGTCTAGCTGAGTTAGAGTCTGTTAAATGGGTTGGTCCAATACCATCACCTTTAACATGTATAGTACTAGAATACAATCAGGAAGTTCTTAGAAAACCAAGTCTCATAAACAAATCACCCTATGAAGCATGGATTGCCAGAATAAAACCAGAGAAACTCGAAGATGAGTTGAAGTTGTTGGTAACAGGTGATGAAGCTCTCAAAAAACAAAGAGAAGATATTAAGCGTAGAGGAGTCTCTAAGAAGAAGATTACGCTTTAGGGTGTTTTGTATTTGGAGATAATATCAACTGATGTTCTAATAGTTGGTAGTGGTATTGCTGGTCTTAGAGCTGCAATTGAAGTTGCTAAAAAAGGTCTTGACGTGGTTATAGCAACAAAATCTCGATTAGGTATAGGAGCTTCCGTAATGGCTGAAGGTGGTGTTAATGCTGCTCTTGCCAATGTTGATTCTGAAGATAGTTGGGAACAACATTTTATCGATACAGTGATTGCAGGTGCATATCTAAACGATCAAAACCTTGTTGAGATACTAACAAAAGAAATCATTGAGAGAATATACGAATTAGAGGAATGGGGTGTTAACTTTACTAGACTTGAAAACGGTCTCATAGCTCAAAGACCTTTTGGGAAACAGAGATATAGAAGAACATGTTTTGTTGCTGATAGAACCGGTCATGAGATAACGAATACTTTGATAGATGTAGTTCTCGATCTAGGCATAGATGTTTTGGAGTTTCACTATGTCTCAAAAATACTGGTATCTAACAATAGAGTTGTAGGTGCTATAGCCTGGGATATAAATAGCTGGAACCCCGTTTTGATTCGATTGAAAGCTGTTGTTCTTGCAACTGGTGGTGCTGGTCAAGTCTATAGTGTCACGACAACACCAATAGAATCTACTGGTGATGGATTTGCACTAGCATTTGATGTTGGTGCTGAGCTAAAGGATATGGAGATGTTTCAGTTTCACCCAACAGGACTTGCATGGCCACCAAATATTCGTGGACAGCTAGTTACTGAAGCTGTTCGTGCTGAAGGCGGTATTCTATTGAATAGATTTGGTGAGAGATTTATGGCTAAATATGCTCCTAAAGAGCTTGAACTTGCAGGTAGAGATACAATCTCTAGAGCTATATGGAGAGAAGTTAGTGAAGGTAGAGGTACAGATCATGGAGGTGTATATCTCAGTTTAACGCATATACCATGCGATAGAGTTAGAGATAGACTTAGATCCACATATAGATGGCTCAAAAGATTTGGTATAGATATATGTAGAGAACCCATTGAGGTACTACCAACAGCTCACTATATAATGGGTGGTCTTAAAATAGACGAGTATGGACATACAACAATAAAAGGACTTTTTGCTGCTGGTGAAGTAGCTGCTGGTGTTCATGGTGCTAATAGACTTGGAGGAAATTCACTTGCTGAATGTCTTGTCTTTGGGTATAGAGCTGGTAAAGCAGCTGCAGACTATGCACAGAACTATGGTTATAGCTCCATAGATATGAATGAAGTGAATAGACATATCGACCATGTCTATAGCTATACAAAAGTATATCGAAACCAAATACACTATAAAGAGATTAGGAATCAGATCAAAGAGATAATGTGGAACTATGTTGGTGTTGTTAGATCTGGTGAAAGTCTTGAAAAAGCACTGAATAGACTTCAATATATAGAACAGAAACTCTTACCTAGATTAAGAGTTGAAGATGGTAAAGGATTCAATATAGAGATGTTGAGAACACTTGAAACTGTGAATATGTTGTTGGTATCAAAACTCATAACATACTCAGCAATTCTACGCAAAGAGAGTAGGGGAGCTCATTATAGAGTTGACTATCCTCATAGAGACGATAGAGAGTGGCTTAAACACATAGTTCTATATAGAGATAGTAGTGGTAGTCTTAGAGTTAAATATGAAGATGTGATCATTACGAGGCTTAGACCATGAAAACTAAGATCAAGGTCAAAGTTTTTAGATATAATCCCGCAAAAGATTCAGAACCCTATTTCAGAGAATACATTGTTGAAGTAGATGATATGTCCACGGTCTTAGATGTCTTGACCGGTATACAAGAACAAGATCCAACATTTATGTTTATGTATAGTTGTCGTAGAGGTGTATGTGGTAGTTGTGCAGTTATCGTTAATGGTATACCTGTACTAGCTTGTCAAACAAGAATTCTTGAAATTCCTTCAATTAACGGTGAGTATAAGATAGAACCTCTCTACATATTCCCAGTTAAACGAGATCTCGTCGTAGATACATCTAAAATCCTAAGATTTAGGCTAGTTGAAAGAAATAGATTGTATAGGGTTAAACCATATATACCACCAGAGAGAATTGATGTTGAGCTATCCAAAAAACTAGAGATACTTAAGGAATGCACTTACTGTACACTATGTCTAAATGCATGTCCTATATATGCATTAGAGAGAACACGTTTTTCAGGACCAATCACTATGAGAATTTTAGCAACTTATTCTCAAGATCCTAGAGATGGTCTTGATAGAATCTCTCTAGCCTATATGAAAGGTCTATATCTATGCTTAACCTGTGGTCTATGTAAAGCTGTATGTCCCTATGAAATACCTATAGATACTGAAGTACTGAACTTGAGAATGAGATCGTATTCAAGGAATTTAGTACCTGAAAAACTTGTAGATGTAAGAGAGTCTATTTTAGATCCAGAACTAGGTAATCCATTATTCAAATCAAGAGATGAAAGAGGATATTGGGTTAAAGATCTAAAACCTTCAAATAAAGGTAGAGTTCTTGTCTTTGCAGGTTGTATGGCTAGCTATGTAGATGTAGATAGTGTTAAAGCTTTGTGTAAAATACTTGAAATCTGTGGTATCGAATACCAAGTACTTGGATCTAATGAGTATTGCTGTGGTATGCCACTCTATCTCATGGGAGATAGATCTTCTGCTAGTGAATTAGCTAAGAAGAATTTGGAGTTATTCTTAAAGCTAGGTATTGAAAGGATAGTTACACCTTGTCCTAGCTGTTATAGAATGTTTAAATACATCTATCCAGATCTAGGTATCGACATAAGTAGTAAAGGAATTGAGATTATGCATTCAGTCCATATACTATTAGAGCTAATGAACAAAGGATGCATCGAAACTATACCCAGAGTTGATATTGTAGCTACATATCATGATCCCTGTGATCTTGGTAGACATTCAGGTATATTTGATGAGCCTAGAACTATAATTAATAGAGTTGTGAAGAAATTCATTGAGATGAACAATAATCGCTATAAGCAATACTCTGTTTGTTGTGGTGCTGGAGGTAATCTCAGAATAACAGATCCAAAACTATCACTAAGAATAGCTGTTAAGAGGTTAGAGGATATTCCACAAAATATAGATGTAGTACTACATGCATGTCCAACCTGTAAAATACAGTTTATCGAAGCATGTAACAGCATCAATAAGCAGATAGCTAATGTTAGTCTCCAAGAACTTCTACTAAAGACTCTAGTAAAGGAATCAAAGCTCAATTAATTTAAGTACTTCATAAACACCTATGTTTTCAGCCCAAATTCTACAAGTACCTTCATAACTAACCATACATGGTCCGTAGGGTTTTTCAGGTCTACATACTTTTAGAAATAGTGGACATTCTGTTGGTTTTGCATTACCTAGAACAATTGAACTACATATACATCCAGGAATATGTTCTTCGTGACTAACTTCTTTTAGGCCTAGTTGATGAAAGGCATCGTATTCTAAAAATCTATTCTTTAAATGAATTCCACTTGATGGAACTACACCAATTCCTCTCCAATAAGCATCGAATACTTCATAGACTTCTAAGAATATCTTCTTTAAATTCGTATTACCTTCAGGTAGAACTGTACGTCTATACTCATTAACTAGTCTTGGTTTTTTCTTTCTCAACATATCGAGTATTATCGATATAGATAGAAGTACATCTATAGGCTCAAAACCAGATACAACAACAGGTACTCCAAATTCTTCAGCTACAAATTTCCATGCATTTGAACCTATAACTGCAGATACATGTCCCGGAGCTATAACACCATCGAGAACAGGACC
>CAZUDD010000023.1:0-11819 GCA_964619665.1 uncultured Desulfurococcaceae archaeon
CCTATAATCTGAAGGACAGCTACAGAATAGCTTTGTTTTTAGCGATGTTATTTGAACATGTACTTCGAGACCTATCCTCACCTTTGGTTCCATGGTCTACACCGGTGCTACCATATCGTGAATACCCTGTAGTTCCTCTACAATGTACGAGAAGTAGAGTAGTATTGATTCATTTAATGGTTTACTCATAGCTTGAAGCCCTACTGGAAGACCTTGTACAAATCCTATTGGTATGCTTATTGCTGGAGCACCTATTAGATTCGCTATAACTGTGTTTATATCCATGAAATACATTTTTAGAGGATCTTCAAGCATTTCACCAAGTCTTGGAGGTAATACAGGCATTGTTGGACTCAACACTAAGTCATACTCATTGAACACTTTATTGAAGTACTCTTTAAGCATTCTCCTAATTCGAAGTGCTTTTAGGTAGTACATATCTCTATATCCAGCACTGAGTATGTAAGCTCCCAATGCAACTCTCTTCTTAACTTCGTAGCCAAAACCCTTAGTCCTAATCTCTGTGTATACATCAACCCAGTTTCTGTTATTGACATCAGATTTTATACCATATCTTACACCATCGTATCTAGCTAGATTAGAACTTGCTTCAGCCATAGCAACTATATAATAAGCTGCTAATATCTGTTTAGGATAGGGTATTGAGATATAGTTGCATGTATGTTCAGTACACAATCTATCGACTACATTCATAAACACCTTCTGTATAGGCTCTTCAGATACCTCGACTAGCTCCTTGAGGATACCTAGTCTTAGTTTTGGTCTAGTTCCTACAAGATACTTCAACTCCTTGACATAGTCTATACCAGCAATTCTTAGAGATGTTGAGTCTCTAGGATCATGACCTGCAATAACAGTTAAAAGCATTGCTAAATCAATGGTGTTTCTAGCCATAGGTCCAATCTGATCTAGGCTACTAGCATAAGCTACAAGACCATACCTACTAACGAGACCATACGTAGGCTTAAGCCCGTAAGTTGCAGTAAACGCAGCAGGACACCTAATGGATCCACCAGTATCTGAACCTAGTGCTAATGTAGCTTCACCAGCAGCAAGTGCTGCAGCACTACCACCAGAAGATCCTCCAGGAACTCTTGTAGTATCCCATGGATTTCTCGTTGGAAAGAAAGCACTATTCTCTGTCGTTGATCCCATAGCAAACTCATCCATATTAGTCTTACCTATGACTATAGCTCCCTCATACTTCAATCTCTCAATAACTGTAGCATCATAGGGAGGTACATAGTTCTCCAAAATCTTCGAAGCACATGTAGTCCTAATACCCTTAGTAGAGATATTGTCTTTAACTGCTATAGCTATTCCGAAAAGGCGATAACTTCTCTTCTTAGACTTCTTGTAGTTCTCAACAACTCTATCAATATCCTTGAAGACTTCGTCAATTGAACGTAGAGTGATATATGCTAGTATACGTTCTTCAACAAGCCTAATTCTCTGATAAATACTCTCAATATATGAATAGATCTTGTCAGGATCTTCCTTGAATTCCTCAACAAGTCTATAAGCAGGAGTAGCTATGTAGTTGAGAGTCATAGCTATTCAACCAAAGTACGAGGAGCTTTTATATATCCCTGTTCAGTAACTGCATTCTCAGATACTTCATCAGGTTTTAGAATACGTGATGAATCTATCTCATCTTCTCTAACTAGTCCTTCAATATCGTGTACATGGAATAGAGGTTCATACTTATCTAACTCCTTCACTTCATCTATGCTGTGAAAGAATTCGAGTATCTTCGTTATTTCTTTACTTAGCTTTTTACGTTCATCTAGTGTAAACTTGATTAATACAAGTCTCTCAAGATAGTCAATAAGTTTTTCCTCACTATCTATACTGTTCATCATGTGTACCACTCTTCAACTTATAGTGGTTGATACTAGGTCTTTAAAACTAGAGCTAGTGTGATCTTTATGGATGTAGTTCAACTCTATGAAATATTAAAAAAATATCTGGCTAAAGACTATCTGGTTTGGCTTAGCGTAGAAGAAGCCCGTCAATGGGGTCTAAACATGATATACTATACACTGGCTGTAGAACCTATTCTTAACTTTGGTGTTATAGCCTTTGAATACTATGCAGCATTAGAACAAGTAATACCGATTGCAACACTTCTAGGTATTCCATCGAAGGAATCTATAACTATGGATAAGCTAAGATCTATCAAAAACTATTGTGAAGTTTTTGTCGCTGGTACTGCTGATGAGACTATGCTCCTCATACCCATTGATGAAGAGAATATTAGACAGGTAATCGAGGTATGCATACCCAAAGTCGTTGAAATAGTATCTGGTCAAACAATAGAACCTATAATAGATGGTTATTACCTAGATCTGCTCGTGTATTAAGATAATAAAAGTTTCGAAGAGGAGTCAAAGTGTTTAAATCGTGATACAGAATCTTAGTCGTGTTTGAGAAGAAGTAGTGATGGTGTCGTAGCAAACGATGAAGAGAATAGTATTCTATGTTAGAGAATGGCTTGATGAGGAGTCGTTTAAGTTCATACTCAAATTCTCCAAGTTTCTAGGGAGAGAACCTGGTAAGGGCACAAAATTCGAGTTTGATGTAGATAGAGCTCACTATAACAATGTAGATGTAGATGAAGTCATATCGTTTCTCCAAGATCTAGATATCGAATTTGAATCTGGTTCAATAGAAGACATAGAGCTACTCTTACTAAAACCTCTCATTGAAGTTCGTATTGGAAGAATAGGCAAAGACTATGTTCTTATTCCTAGTGGGTATATACGAGACTACATAAAGGAATACATAGAGAAAGGTGTTTTGAAATACCGTAGAAACGAAGTTGTAGTTAATGGAAAACGTATTACTGGTTATTTTGTAATTGAAAAACCAATGTATCTATTCGATATTATTAATACGCTACAGGCTAAGAATGTTAAGATAGTATATGATGTAGAGATTAAGAAGCACATTGAGCTACCCTTTAAGATCATCTTCAAGGGAAGTCTCAGAGAGTACCAGGTTGAAGCTCTTGAAAAATGGAGAAAGAATAGTTATAGAGGCGTTATCTCATTACCAACAGGTGCTGGAAAAACCATTATTGCTTTAGCTGCATTAGCAGAATTGAATGTTAGAACACTTATTGTTACCTATACAAAGGAACAAATGTTTCAATGGCTAAGAAAGATTGAGGAATTTCTAGAGATTCCAAGAGCTTCAATAAGTACTTTCTATGGTGAGAGTAAGAGGATAGCTCCAATAACTATAGCAACCTATAGCTCTGCATATAGATACATCGACATGTTATCACCTTATTTCTCGTTTCTCATAGTTGATGAAGTTCATCATTTACCAGCAGATAAGTTTAGGTATATTGCAGAAAGAGCTATAGCACCCTATAGAATGGGACTTTCAGCTACAGTTATTAGAGAAGATGGTAAACATGAAGAGCTGTTTCCATTAATGGGAGGTATAGTCTATCATAGATCTTTTACTGATTTAGCATCAAAAGGATATCTCGTAAACTTCGATATCATTACAGTAAAAGTTGAGTTAAATCCTGAAGAAAAACTCCAGTACAATGAACTTCTCAAAGAATATCGAAAACTTGTTGGTTCAACACCTTTTGATGAACTTGTTAATCTGGCTAAACAAGGAGATGAGAATGCTATGAAGGCTCTTGCTATTAGGAGTAAGCTAAGATATTTAGTGCATAATGCATCAGCTAAAATTGAAGCTGTAAAGAAAATTGTAGAGAATGAGCTTGATCAAGGAAGTAAGATCTTGATCTTTACACAGTATGTTGAACAAGCTAAGAGAATAGCAGAAGCTATTGGAGGATACTATATAACAGGTGATCTCGAAGAAAATGCACGTAAATATAGACTTGAAGCTTTTAGAAAAGGTCTTGTGCGCATTCTAGTATTGACAACACTAGGAGATGAAGGAATAGATATTCCTGATGCCAATGTAGGCATAATTGTTGCTGGAACTAGTTCAAGAAGACAATTCATACAAAGACTAGGACGACTTTTAAGACCAGCTCCTGGTAAAACAAAAGCAAAGCTATATGAAATCATAGTGAAGAACACCTTTGAAGAGTATGAAGCGAAGAGACGTAAACAAATAATAGATATGCTCATAAACTAGTTGAATTATCTATAGTTGAACACTTGTCTTATATACGTAACGAAGTAGTGCTTGTCCACGAGGAGTTGTTGTGTTTAGAGATAGTGCGTAGATAGTGATTAGTAATGTCAATACCCTGGATACACTACATATAGGGCTGTAGTTGAGCACTATGCCCTTACCTATAGCATAAACTAGAGGTATCCTACCAACATATAGTAGTGGTTCTGATAAAGGTCTCAATCTCTTAGGAATTCTATCAGTATCTAGATAAACCTTTAGTTCTACAATGCCTGAAATTGTGGATAGTATTCTATGTATAGCTATTAGTGGATGTGTTGAAGGAGCTGGTGTAATGGAACATCTTAGTCTATCCATATATGGTGCTCTATCTATATAGTATAGTAGAAGTCCCGATTCAACAATGTCTCTTAGTCTAGACTCTAGATCTTTGTTATGAGCTTCAGTACATCGAAGATATGTATAGATGTCGTTTCTTACAATCAATGGAAGGGAGAGATTCAACATTTTATTTAGAATCTCTATGCATGTACTTCCCTCTCTATCTATGTATGGACAAAAGATGTTTACATCTATCCATTCAGGCTCTACTAACCTTATACAGTTGACACGGTTACAGTGTTTCTCAACAACATCTAGATTGTTACAGATAACCATACTACCAATAGAGATTCCTATTCGTCTTTTTATATTTCTTATACTCGTGGTTACTATGCAGGGCTTCATAGCTATGAATAATGGTATCTTCTTACTCAAACTGATTAGCTCTACAAAGAGATGTAGAGCTTCATCGAAGCTCATTGTTGTAAATACATTCTCTAAAGGTATGACTATACAATTTTCAGTGAATCTCACTTCATTCACCTATGCAATAGTGTAGTGTTTAGCTAAGTACTCATTACCCTAATTAGGCTGTAGCTATCTAGAGGTTAATCTAGTGTAGATGATGATCCTCGTAAGGTCTGACCTTTGAGGAGTGATGTTTATCGGGCTGCTGATAAATGGTCTGGTTAAGTAAACGTGAGATAGCTGTTTACTTGCTACTCGAAAAAGCATTTAGAAACAGAACTTTCAATATTGGTGAAGCACTGGATATACTATCGATAATAAACCCTAATAAAAGGATGTCATTAAAGATCATCAAGAGGTTAAAAGCCAAAGGTTTTCTTAAAGCTGTCGATACATTCAATTACAGAGTTGTGGATCTCGAAACTGCTTTTACGAACTATCTACTCGAGTATATTGCTTCAAGGATTGTACGAATAATGAAGAGTCGTGGTATCGAACTAAAGAGCTATGTTAAGAAACAGAATGGTGAGGTACATATAGTTCTCAAGGTTGATAGATGTGATGAAGAGATAGTCAAGGTGTTGAAGAGAATTAGTGAAGTGTTAGAGATGTTCGAGATACTTTGCTAAAACTAAAAAAGATTTTTATGGTGGTCGCTGCAAGTTCATGGAAGGCCTTACTCTTTCTTTGTTATGGTTATCTCTATTGTTGATACTCTAGTCTGTCTTCCTTCTGGTCCTGTAATTGTCTGGCTACCGATCTTGATATCCTTGACCTCTATCTTTCCTGGTAAGAATCTGTTTCTCACTATCTCAACAGTGTCTACAGCTTTACTTATGGCTCTACCTCTAGCCTTGATTACTATCTCGTTAACTCCCTGGTTTAGTAGTGTTAAGACAGCTAGTACATAATTCATAACGGGTTTCTTTCCTACTAATACGACATTTGCGGCTGAAGGTGCTTGTGCCATCGGCATCACGCTCGGAGTTTCTGTATTTTCTTGCGAGATAATGTGATGGGGGTCTAGAATAAAAGCTTATCTTTTCTTTCGTGTATCATGTTCAGATAATCTTTCACTATGGGACTGAGTGTTTTTCCTCCTCTCCTACTTCATCATAAGCATTCTATCTGGTAGTAGTGATGATAGTAGTTGAATATAGAGGCTTATCGAGATACTCTAATGATCTAGAAAGCTCTATCCTATCTCTACTCAAAGATGAGATTGAGAGTTTTGAGAAGTTCTTTACCTTGATAACAGGTTTCAAACCCTGGTCTATGCAAAGACATTGGATAAAGAAACTCATTTCAGGAGAAAACTTTGCAATGATTGCACCAACAGGTATGGGAAAGTCAACTCTTTTAACGGTGTATGCACTGTATAGATCATGTACAAATGGATGGAAGGTATATATCTTAAGTCCAACACTTGGTATTGCTAAACAACTATATAGTAGATTAATAGAGATGTCTGTAAAAGCCAGAGAACTAGGTCTATGTAGAGACATATCTATTGTTATGTATGATTCATCGAGGAAGAGCTGTAAAGATAGAATTGCTAGAGGAGAATTCGATATCCTCATTACATCAGCAGCTTTCTTACACAGAAACTATGATCTTGTAATAGGTAAACATTTTGATCTTGTCATAGCTGACGACCTAGACTCACTGTTAAGAGATAGCAAGAGTGTAGACAGGATACTAAAGCTTTTGGGTTTTAGTGATGAGGAAATAGATATTGCTTTCAAGATAGTGAGGATAAGACAAAACCTAGTATTCTATAGATTGTCAAAGGATGAAAATAAGCTTCAAGAATTGAGAGATAGATTATATGAACTTCAAGCAGAGTTAAAGCTGAGGTTATCGACTAAAAAATCGCAATTCATTGTTGCTTCAGCAACTGGTAGAATAAGAGGTCTTAAGTCAAAGATTCTACGTGAACTTCTAGGTTTTGAAGGAGGAGCTCTCTTTGAGTATTGGCGTAATGTTGAGGATTACTATGTAGAGTTTCACGAGATTTCAAAGATTTATCGCATAGTAAAGAGGTTAGGTTCAGGAATAATCTTTATCTCAAAGGCAGTAGATAGAAACTTTGTTGATGAATTACTTAGAGAATTATCTAGAAACGGTATTAGATATGCTATAGCACGTGACCATAGAGTACTGGATAAACTTCGTAATGGTGAGATAGACGTTGTTATAGGATCAGCCTCATATTATGGATTGTTAGTTCGAGGAATAGATGAACCACAACTAATTAAGTACACGATATTTATCGGTACACCGTGTATTGTTAAACCACTAAAGAAAGTACTTACAAATCTGAGATTGTTGTACAGAATCTTGAAATTGTTGAACGATGATGACGAAGTTAAGGGTCAAAATATCAAGAAAGTTCTTAGAGAGTACCTAAGCTACATATCTGCAATTCTAAGCTCAACACCACCATCAATATTGAGAGCCATCAGTACGTGTATAGAGGATCCAAACTCATGTACATTAAGAAATAGTAGTATAGACTTTGAATTGATATTAAAAGCTATTGAAACTTCTTCACAGATAATAGAGAGTATGCTAAGACATAGAGATAAAATCGTAATTCCATCTATGGGAATTATTGAGAATAGCCATAGAGGTCCAGTACTCATCATTCCAGATCCATACACATACATTCAAGCTAGTGGTAGATGCTCTAGATTGTTGAGAGGTAAAAAGACCTTTGGTATATCCATAGTTGTGGATCATAGGTATAGAGTTGACCTTCTAGAATCAGCGTTAAGAAGATTACTTGACGAAGTAACGTTCCGTCACTTACCCTATGATGAGAAAACTATTAATGAGTTAAAGCTGAGGATTGAAGAGTCACGAAGTATTGAAGAATCTTCCACTACTGATAGTGATCTTCTAAACAACATTAAAACGGCATTGATTATCGTTGAATCACCAACAAAAGCTAGAACAATTGCACGTATGTTTGGTAGGCCAGCTAAAAGAATAGTAGGTCTAAGTACAGTCTATGAATCTATAGTTATTGTCGATAAAACTCGTGTATATGTATCCTCAATAGTTGCAACTCTAGGTCATATAACAGATCTTGTTACAGATGAGGGAATTCACGGTGTTAAGATAGTTAATGGAAGATTTGTCCCTGTGTATGACTTTATCTCAAAGTGTACAAGATGTAAAAGACAATTTGTAGGCGTAGAGAATACCTGTCCATACTGTGGATCTAATAACATTGTATCAGCGTTTTCTATCTTCAATGTTCTCAGAAAAATTGCACTTGAAGTAGATGAAGTACTTATTGGTACGGATCCCGATATAGAAGGAGAGAAAATAGCATTCGATATCTATAACCTACTCTCTAGATACAATGGAAATATAAGGAGGATAGAGTTTCACGAAGTTACTCGAAGAGCTTTTATCGAAGCATTGAAGAATCCACACACCATAAACTTACACTTAGTAAAAGCTCAAATTGTGAGAAGAATTGATGATAGATGGATAGGCTTTGAACTGAGTATGTGGCTTCAAGATGTATTCAATAAACCATGGCTAGGTATAGGTAGAGTACAGGGTCCAATACTTAAATGGATTGTCGAAAGATATCAGGATTACAAGAAGTCTAAGGGATATAGACTCTACATAGAGCTTTACGGATATAGAGTATCTCTATTCCTAGAATATCCGAGAGATGAAGTTGAGAAAATCGTCAATAGTATAAAGAACAGAGGTTTGCTAGTAGAGGATATCTCATTATATAGAAGGATAGTAGAACCACCACCACCTTTTACAACTGATGAGCTACTAATTGAAGCTTGTAGAAATCTAAAATTGGCTGCTTCTCAAGTAATGAAGTTAGCACAAGATCTCTTTGAATTGGGCTTAATAACCTATCATAGAACAGATTCAACTAGAGTTTCATCTGTAGGTATAGCTATAGCTAAATCCATAATTGAGAAACTAGGGTTAAAAGAAGAGTTTACACCGCGTCAATGGTCAAAAACTACAGATAGTGGTGCACACGAAGCTATTAGACCTACTCAACCACTACTAGCTGATGAAGTATATGAGAAAATACTTGATGGATCGATAGGTCTAAATATAAAGATAACTCCACTACATCTAAAGGTCTATGATCTGATTGTGAAGAGATTCATAGCAAGTCAGCTACCTTCAGCTGAGGTTGCGTTTTTGAAAGCTAGACTAAGAATTCCAGATAGCGATATACACATAGAGATTGAGGTACCCGTAAAAATAGCATCTAAAGGCTTTACTGCTGTATATCCATTCAAAGTCTATCCCGAGGTTCTAGACTTAGAAAGAAACAAGATAGTATTTCCTGAGAATATCAATGTAAAGAGATGTTCAAGATATAAACTGTATACGCAGTACGATATAGTTAAGCTTATGAGAGATCATGGTATTGGTAGACCAAGTACATACGCTAAAGCTATTGAAAACGTTATACGTCATGGATATGCTATACTCAGTAAAAAGAAAAGAGCTTTGATACCAACGAAATTAGGCCTTGGAGTCTATGCATTACTATTTAAGTACTTTAAGCGTTTTGTAGATGTTGAGACCACGAGAAGAATTGAAGAAATTATGGTATTGATTGAGAGGGGATTACTATCTCATGAAGATGTTTTGAAGAATCTGCTTCAAGAACTAGATGAGGCGCTGAATACCGTTAAGAGTATTCCACAGAACATAATTTCGTCATTAAGTGATGTAGAGGTTATACACGTTTAACAATGATTTTAATGAAGGATACTCTTCTACCTTTTTCAGAAGTACTACCGATTTCAACGCGTTCAAGTTTAACATTATCACCGAGCCTATTCTTCAACATGTTATAGAGTGTAACAGCTCTATAGATGTTCTTTCCACGTCCTCTTATCTCTACCAAGTCTATACCGTTGTTGAAGCTCACTATGATATCGAGTAGATAAGATCTTAGGGGTCGACTACCAACAACTACAGTGTGAGCTATAGTTCTACCTTCACTGCTCATACCTTCACCCCACTATGATGTAGAGAGTAGTGGTTAAATTGCTCCTTGAAAACAATAGTATAGCAAGTGAGGATAGTATTCATTGAATTCAGTGTAAATAGTGGTTGTACAGCGATGAGTTCTCGGACAATACTAGATCACTTTGGCGTTGTGGACAAATATCAAAGACTATACATTGTCGTAGGTAACTATACGCCTATACCTGGACCTGTTGCATATCTAAAGTACATTCCTTCAAAAAACAGATCTATATGGTGTAGACATAACACAGATCTATGTTTTGAAAGAGTGTTTAGGTTCTATTCTTCCAAAATAATAGAGAACGTAGTATGGGAAAGAAACCAAAGGACAGTATATGATCCTTATCTAGGTAGCTATGTACCTATAGTCCCATGGTATGAAGTTTTAGAGATAATAGATCCTAGAGAAGTAGTGTCAAGACTATTAAAGAATTGTAGGGATTTTCTAGAGTGTTTAGCCTTAGAAGTCATCCAGGCTATTCACGACAATATTGCCATAGAGTATAGCTCTATAGGAATTACAGGCTCAATAATGTTTGGAATTCATAACATAGAGGTTTCCGATATAGATGTAGTGATATATGGTGTTGACAATGCTAAGAAATTCATTGAGGGAGTGAATACAGTTGAGCTATTTGAATTTGTTAATGAGTCTAGGTTTAAAGATATAGTCAACAATATTTCTAAACTTCATAATGTATCGCCATATTTAGCTCAAAAGATAGTTACTAAATTTAGACGGTTTGTTTATAAAGGTAAAGAAGTTACAATAGTGTTTGTAGATGATAATTCATGGAGTTTCAAAAACGTTGTTAAATCGAGTAGATGTGCTGATGTTGTAGTTAGATCGAATGAATATTCATATGAATTTCTTCTCTATCCATCAAAAGGATATGTATTTATCGAAGAAATAGATGGTAGACCAGTAAAGGAGTACATCGAAGTTTTAAGTTTTGAATCTGTCTATTCAATACCTCTATTCTATGGAGGTAGGTATAGGTGTAGAGCTTTAGTACAGGTTCTCGACGATGATAGTATGAGGATAGTTTTAGGAGCTCGTGAATGTAGAGATAGCTATATGGAGATCTTCGATCAATAGGAAGATCTAGGTGTAGGGTTTTGTCTCGCTTTCTAGTTGTTACATGGTCAGATATTATTGAAATGATCTTTGAGTTAGCTAGGCGTATCTATGCATCTGGTACTAGAATAGATGTTGTAGTAGCTGTTCTTCGAGGTGGTTATATAGTTGCTAAAGTGCTTAGTGATCTTCTAGGAATAGATAGGATAGCAACCCTAGAGATAAAGTTTTATCGAGGTATCAGCGATAGAGCTGAAAGACCTATAGTTATTCAGCCTATGACAATGGATATAAAGGATAAAGTTGTTTTAGTAGTAGATGATGTAGCTGATAGTGGTAGAACTCTCGAAGTAGCTGTTAACCTAGTACGACTTCATGGAGCTAAGGAAGTCTATACAGCTACTCTCTTCGTAAAACCTAAATCGATAGTAATACCCGACTACTATGTAGAACAAACAGATAAATGGATCGTATTTCCATGGGAATACGGAGAAACACTACGTCAACTTATTGAAAAAGGATATGATATAGATAGCGCAGTTAAAGAACTAAATCTACATAAGATACTAAATAACAAGATGTTGAAAACGCTCATAACCATAGCAAAGAGTTCAGTATCATCAACAGGTAAAAGATAAATACATAGATGGTGCATCAAGCTTTAAAATACCTTCAACACATTAGCTCTATGGTGCCGCGGTAGTATAGCCCGGTCAAGTATGCGGGCCTTTCGAGCCCGTGACCCGGGTTCAAATCCCGGCCGCGGCAC
>CAZUDD010000024.1:0-11614 GCA_964619665.1 uncultured Desulfurococcaceae archaeon
GGGCTACAAATAGTTTTACTATGTGATCAAAGTGATAGAGCCGAAGATATGTGCATATATAGTGAGTAGACTATGTGAGCTACTAGACGCATGTACGAGAATTAGAGGTTCTCTCCGAGATCTCGACATTATCGAGTTGAGAGATCTACTGGTCTATACTGCCTATGTAGTTGAAGCTCTGGAGAGTATAAATATAGACGTAGAATCGATTGGTCAAAAACTACAAGAACTACAATCAGAGTTATCGCTATTTAGAAATGTGAAGAACTCTATAAAGAGTATGGGTAATGAAGAACTTCTGCAATACATCGAGAGATACAGAGCTATCTGTAGTAAAGTAGAGGAGACGTATAGATACTACGATAAGCTGTGTAGAGAAGTATTGATAGAGTGGAGAGAAAAAGAGATTGATGAGATGAAGAGAATGAACTGGATATAGTGTCTTAGCGTTTACTCCTAATCTTCTTAGGTTTAGTAGGTCTCCTATACATCTTCAGTTCTTCAGGTTCAGGAATAGAAGTTATATCATCGATTTTCAATGTGTTTTGTTCTTCAGTATCCAGTAAATTGTTTTCTTTAGCGAATCTATAGAGAAGTTCGTAGTCGATATCTTTAATCGATATGGGTTCAGAAGTATCAAAACCCTGTTTTTGAAGCCATTCTATGAATTTATCAATCATATTATTACTTATTATCAAGTCTATGAGTTCATCGCGAGAATAGTACATCTAGGAGTACACCTACTACAAGATGTATTCTCCAGTTAGCTATTAAATACTGTGGAAATCGATTACCGCTATACACTGATTTTACTGTATATGCATAACTTCTGCAAAGGGTCTTCAACTATGATAGATATTGCTCTAGTGATATCGTTTTTAGTGATTCTCAATCTTAGTATAAGTTGTTTA
Source organism: uncultured Desulfurococcaceae archaeon (assembly GCA_964619665.1). GTDB lineage: Archaea > Thermoproteota > Thermoprotei_A > Sulfolobales > Ignisphaeraceae > CAZUDD01. The sequence goes on from CAZUDD010000024.1 coordinate 912, forward strand.
GTGTATAGAAGGAGTAGACCTTCACAATATCTTATACAAGTGTTAACAGCAATGGTTTTTCTAACCATGGTAATAGCGACAGCTGTCTATGTTATGCTAGATCTATATAGCGAGATTTTGAAGTCTCTAAAAGTTGCTGGTGGTTTTGCCGATATAGTGGCCTTTATGGTATTTCTATTCTTGGTTATAGCACCCAGTACACCCTCTATAGTGTTTGCTCTATATACGCGTACATATATTAAGAAACTCTATGGATATCGTATTGTAAACCCTATTATTAAGATGTATAGAAAGGTATCGATATTATCAGCTATAACATTTACAGTTATACTCTTTCTAGGTGTTCTAGATATAGTACCTACATACATTGCGTTGATACTAGCTATAGTACTACCCATTATTGTGAATGACATTGCTGTATCTAGGATTTCTAGGAATTGTAGTGATGTTATTGAATATGATGGAACTAAAATCTGTATTCTAGATATAGCTAGACCCTGTTTTGCTGCTCAGCTAGGTCTTCTAAGAAGATACATTGTATTGAATAGAGGTTTAGTCAATATACTTAGAGATGATGAGCTAAAAGCTATTATAGTTCACGAGCTATTCCATATGAAGAGATTTCATGGATTAGCTATGAACATAACATTCCTAGCAATACTCTCTATCCTTGTACTCATAGTAATTCCATATACCTTAACCACAATGAAGTTTCTAGGAGTTATAGCTATTCTATTGATAGCTATAACACCATTTGCAATACTAAAACTTCTTGGTAGAGTTATTGAGAGAAAAGCTGATGAATACTCAATGAAGATTACCAGTCCTAAAACTTTTTCACGAGCACTTCTAAAAGTTATAGTATGTAACGATCCATTGCTATATAGTCTTAGAGTTGAAGATTATGCACAGAAACTCTTTGAGAAATTCATGGACACACATCAACCACTTAGAGCGAGACTATCATATCTTGAACCTAGAGATATTGTTGAAGTCCTTGAAGAGGTCAAGAGGTATTTCATGGATTACTCGAGCTCTACTCAATAACATGCTCTACATAGTCTTCTCTGTATAGGCTATTGCAATCCCAGTTGCTGCTAGGATAGCACCTATCAAAATACGAATTGAAGTCGTCTTCTCAACAAGAAATCTACTCAATATAGTTGCTAGTATTGGTGTTAATGCCGTTGCTAACACAGTTGCTGCTACACCAACAACACTCATTGCATAGAGGAATAGTGGAATACCTATTGAATAAGCCATTACACCTGTAGCCGTAGCACAGAGAAATACTCTACGAATTCTCATGAATATCGGTATCTCTCTATACGTTACAAGAACCATGAGTATCGACAGTATAGTCATTCTGAGTAGTGCAAGAGTTATAGGATCTGAGTAAACAAGCATAGTCCTATTGACAACAGATCCAATACCCCAGGATATCGAGGCTATAACTGCATAGACAATTCCTTTTCTATTGACACTATTTGATTTAGTGTATACTGAAACAATGATACCACTAAAAGCCAGTATTGATCCTATAACAAGTCTAGAACCAATGTATTCTCCTAGGGCTATAGATGCTATTGTTTGTGCTATGAATATGTATGTATAGCCGATTATCACTGCACGACTACTACCTATCAACTGAATTGCTTTGATATAGGCTATATCTCCAAGACCAGGACCAAGAGTTGAAGCTACTAGTAAGAGGGCTAGTGAGAATGGGTTTAAGATGAGGAACTGTTCTCTTGGTATAGCTATAGAGATTACTATGAGTAGTGGTAATGAGAAGAGTACTCGTAGTGCATTAAATGTTATTGGATCGATATCCCTAGCATACATAGAGATGAGTACTGGTGTTAAACTCCATAGAATAGATGCTGTTATCGCTGTGATGTACCCAAGCATTCTATGTCCTTTGATTCAGCAGATATCTCTCTAGGTTATCAACTTAGTGTTTAGATATTCAAGAATTTTTGATCCTCTACCTAGGTATTTAGCAAATCGAAGTATTCTAACATCGCTATCCAGTATCACCATAATGCCTATCTCTCTATCTAGCCTAGTTAGTGCCCATGTATAGTACTGATACGGTATCGCTATGTATAGATAGTCTGTAAACATCATTCTCTTCATAAGCTGTTTATATGTTTTTGGTTTTGGTCTAGACTTAACCTCAACAACATAGACTAAGGGTCTTGGAGAAGACTCTAGGTATTCAAGACCCAAAACATCTATCTCAACACCATTAACAACGATATTCTTATAAACCCTAAAACCACAATTAGCCATCTTAGACACAACAACATCTATCAACACAGCTTCAGATAACAGTTCGACCCCACGATCAATATGAAAGTAATACCATATGATACACACAGTTAAGAACTAGAATTACTAGTACTGAAAACCATAAACGAATACATATATTAAACCCTAGATCAAGATAACTCCAGGTAATACCCATATCCATGAATTGAGAGTCTACATTGAGAAAGAACAGAGGTATTACTAGCCGATAACTACAAGTACATCCCACCAAGTATATAGTAAATGGGTGCCAAACTCCCTAGGTAGGGATATACTATAGGTATATCCTAGAGAACCCTCAAGACCGAAGCTCCAAGGGTATAAAGCCCTTGGGGCTCGGCTTGGGGGACTCTAGGATATACCTATAGTATATCCCTACCTAGGGAGGGCAAAGCCCTTCTTAAAATATGATCAGTTGAGTTCTCGAGTTCTTAATCTGTGACTAACTGTGATTCTCTGACATATACTTGCTATTTGTTAATGCAGTAAGATTTAAGTAAGATCTAAACTATACTTTGTTGGGTTTTAGTGATGGTGTTTAAGACTGTTGTTTCGAGTAAAGGTCAAGTTGTTATTCCTAAGCCTATTAGGGATATGCTTGGTTTAACTCCTGGCACAGTATTGCGGGTTTGGGTTGAAGGTAAGAAGATTATTCTTGAACCTGTATCTGAAGTTCCTAAAGAGATCTTTGTTAAAGCTGATTCTAGACTTGTTGAGAAGATATTAAGTGAAGCTAAATCTCTTAGTGATAAAGCTAGGAAGCTTCTTGAAGATCTAGGTGTAGAGAGAATTGAGGAGTAGAAGAGTTGTTCTGGATACAGGAGTTATCGTGGAGTATATCAATGAGTCTGGTCCTTACCATGAGCAAGCTAAAGCTGTTTTCAATGCTATTCTTCGTGGTGATCTAGAAGGTGTTATACCTCATCCTGTTCTTGTAGAGACATACTATGTAGCTTCAAGACTATATAGAGAATTAGGGGTAGAGCATGTAGAGAATAGAGCACAAACTCTTATCGAATGGCTTTATAGACTTCCTACAATCCATATCAAGGGTCTCGATCTTGAGCTAGCTATAGAAGCTGGTAAAGCTAAACTAAGGTATGGAATAGCTTTAACTGATTGTTATGTACTTGCAACAGCAAAGATTTGTAGAGCTAAAGCTCTATTTAGGAAACGCGAAAAAGAGATGATAAGGTATCTTAACGAAATTCAAAAAGAGTATTCTATTGTTTTTCTGGAAGACTATGCTTAGAACAACTATGGAAGAAGGGGTTATCGAGGACTAGGTCTTCTACGAATAACCTGTTTAGGATCTTTCAATAACAGAGCTATCTCCCATAATATCAGTGCTCCTAAGACCATTACAAAACCAAGAACAACAGCATCTATGCTCATATCTAGGAATTCACTACCTTCTGTTAGATATCCAATGGCATGGTCTACAAATACCATTATTGTTGCGCCCCATAATAGTAATGAAAGGAATTTCAGCATATACTTATCGTTTTCAGCTTTTGAATACCAGAGAGCTGTGGCTACAACTGCTGCAAATGCTATTACTATTAACCACATGTAGATCACCAAGTGCACTCTAAAGTATTATCTGGTGCACTTATAAACCCCTAAGACCTATTTTAATCTTACGGTGCTTCAAGTATGGCGTGTTTTCTTGTACCCATGTTTTTCGCTATTATAACGACCGCGATACAGAGAACCGCAAAGAGATTGGCTGAAAAGATCAAGTTGAGTATACTCAATGCTTTGTTATGGGGAGGAGTTGTTCTTTTAGCTTTAGAGCATATATGGCATGGAGAGGTAGTTCCATGGCCACCATTTCTAACAGCTATGAAGAATCCAGCTGATATCCCTGTAATGCTTCATGAAATGGCTACAACAGGAACCGCTATGACAATAGCTACTGTTGGAGTATGGCTAGCAATACTAGGAATATCACGTAGATTTACAGAGATAACAACTCCCAGAATGGGAGCTATCAAGATAGAAAAACATGTAGCTCCCGAGACAATACCAACAACTAAGACATAGCTAGATGTTTAGAGATTAATTTTCTTTAGGATGGTAGGTTCATTTAGATCTCTAGGCAAAATCTTTTTCCTTGGTTTCGAGGCTATCAAGACATAGATACGTCTAATCCCTGTCTCAACTATATCAATATCCTTGAAGAATAGCCCTAAGAGTGCCCCTAGACTAGCAATTTAGTACGAGCATAGCTCTTTTAAACTTCATTCTAACTCCCACTACTTAGTTATGCGTAATGTATATTTAATAATAGTATTGAACAACCATCATCTAGTCCAAAACTTCATTAATTATTGAAGCAAATTCCAGCAATATTTCAACTCTAATACGTTGAGATTCAAGTCCCTATATTCAACTCGTTTATAAGTTAACATCTAATTCTCTTGTAATGATAGCACATGCATAAGCAATCATGAGTGCTACCACACAATAATGATAAGATTCGAAATTGTCAAAATAAATCACGTTTGTTACATGAATGCATATTCTGTTCTATTGTTAGGAAACTCAGAATATCATTTGTTAAGATTTAGCAGTGCTCTCTATTATGAGGTTTAGATAGTATATTGCTTGAGTTCTTGATTTTAGGTATTTTGTTATTGCGTTGACTACTATTCGTGGTAGTCTAGATAGCTTGTCTTCGTTTTTGATTGTTGTTGCTATTACTTTATGGAGTTCACTTAGTGGATAGTACTCAAAGTATTGTTTTGGTATTTCTAGTGCTTCCACTAGTTGTGTTAAAGATACTCTTTCAATACCTATCCTTTGTAGTAGTTCTGTTAATGATTGTGCATTTTCTTCTACGAGTCTCATAAGTCTTTTTAGCTGTAATTCTTTCAAATCTTTTAATAGTGCTTCTTTATCGAATACAACTAGTTTAAAGTCTTCATATAGTATGAGGTCTTCTAGCTTTATTTCGAGATCTCGAAGTGTTTGTGGTGGTGCTATCAGGGGGTACTTTATGTAGAGATCTGCATAGCTATAGATGTTCTCTCCATCGAAGAACGCTATGCCTACTATTGTTCTCGGTACAATCTCATCACTACCTATATTCATGGCTAGAGCATCTAGTGTAACTATCTTTAACGCTCTACTCGGTCTCGGAATAGAGACTTCTATACCTCTAAACTTAGCTGTAATTCTATCCTTCATCAAGATATAGTCTAGAACTCTAAGAGCTGCAGTCTTAACTATGTTCCAATCAAGACCTAGTGATACCATATCTGAATAAGCTATATCGTCTATCTGTTGAAGAAGAACTAGATCTAGATCATCAGGTTCATAACTCTCAACAGCTTTCTTAACCTCTAACCAGTCAAGCTTATTGATTAATCCAGCTGCTTCTGGTTCGTGAAGCTCAAAAAACTTTTTCTCACCTATTCTCTCAACACCATACATAATAGTCTCGAAAGCTATTCCATAAACTCTTCTAAGTACTATCATTAGAAATGCTAAGCCTAATCTCAAGAGAGTCTGGTCTTCACGATCATCAGTCTCGATGATTATTCCATAGGTATAGTCACGGTATTCACCACCTGTATTAACAGGTACATAGATAGTCTTTCTATCGTATGTAACGACATGTTTTGATCCAATTCTGGTAACTCTAGGTCTATCGGATACTAAATACCATACAACTCTATTTGGAATCTTCTTTAGTTCTCCAAATCCTTTTCTAGGTGGATACACAACACAGTGTACATAGCTAGTCAGTTTTCCTCTAGATATGTCTCTTAGTATAGATGGGTCTTCACCCCACGAAATCTTGATGTATCTATACTCTTCAACAGCTTCAGCAATAGCATCATTCTCATAAAAGCTGAATTCCCTCAATGGTTTTTCGATAACTGCCGTAACTATACGTGTAGATCTACCAGAACGAAGTCTTGTCACAACAGCATCATTAGAAGGATCGAAACAACCTACCTGAAATCTCTCAACAAGATCACAATGACCAATAGTTTCTAGAGGAATAAGTCCTTCTGAAGACTCGAGGTATCGCTTAATACCGTATGGTGGTCCAAACTCATAGAAGTTTAGTCTTTCCCAAATCCATCTAGCTCTATCCATATCAAATCTATCACCCTTAAGAACACCAACTTCTCTCAAAACCTCTTTCTCAATATCATCGAATTTCTTTGGAATCCAAGGAGATAACACTTTTGCTAGAGCTCTAAACAGCTTTAAATACTTGTTCTCAGGATTAATAACTGTCTTTTCAAGAGGCATCGAAAGCCATTTTTCAAGAGCTTCAAAACCCTTAGAGAGTAGTTCCCAATCCCATCTCGATGAGGGTATAACTATGGATTCAGTAAACGGTATTTCTTCACGACGACCTTTTCTACCTTCACGCTGAACAAATTCTCTAACATCTTCGGGTAGCCCTACATGGACAACTCTAATAACGGTACCGATATCGATACCCTGCATCAATGTTCTTGGACTAACAATTATCTTTATCTCTCCTCTCCTAGCTTTATCCTCTATCTCTTCACGAAGCTTCTTAGGAACTAGATGATGATGTGAAGCTACTCTGTCAGCTTTATCATTTAATAGACTCTTTAACTTCTTAGCAAGTTCTTCAGCTTTAGCAATACTCCTTGTAAAGACTAGTGTAACACCATCATCTTCAACATATCTTAGAAGAATCTCCTCTATGTTTAGACCAGGAGAAGGAACATCAAATCCAAGTGCTTGTAGATACGCTATAACTCTATATGCATTCTTTTTAAAGAGTTCTAGATCTTCAAGAGCCTGAACAATATCTTCATCAACATCACTACGCTTTCTAAGTTCTGGTAATAGAGATCTAAGTTTACTCCATACAACATCGATTTCCTTACCAAGAACTATGTAAAGCCTGTTCTCAACACGAAATGGTTTACCCTCGATAATCCTACACTCTCTACCAACAATTTGTTTAAGATATGTACACAGGTCCTCGGGATTAGCTAGTGTTGCTGTTAATACAACTATCTGTGGTTTTCTATCACTAAACATTGTGAGAATCTCTAGAATACCTAAAAGCAAAGCTATACTTCTAGGACTATAGAAATCAAGTTCATCTATAACAAACATGTCTAGAGATCTATAGAATTTGTATAGTAGTGATTTTGTTGGATCAATAACAAGCTTTTTAATGTCATGGAGTAGAAATGCAGGGTTAGTCACTATTAACTTTGCTTCAGATACAAGTCTTCTAAGACCTGAAACACCATGTATCTTAACAAGTTCATCTCTTGTAATAGCATCTAGTTTGAGAATAGATGTATTGATAGCTTTTGCATACATAGACAATCTCTTTATCTGGTCATTAGCTAGAGCAAGAGTCGGGTAAACAGCTATAGCCTTAAAATCTCTATACCTAGCATTCTCTAAGAAGTATATAGCCCAAGCCTCAGTCTTACCAGATCCAGTACCAGATCTCAAAACAACGTTTTTACCCTCTCTAAGAGCTCTATAAGCCTCTAGCTGATGTTCATAGAGAAATTGTTGAGCAATCCACTTCGTATCTTCAAAACCAAGTAGCTCAGGAAGCAAATCACCAAATCTGATGTTAACTCTACTAGGCTTAACAGCCGGTTCTACCCTATATTCATAGCTATAGCCAAGAGCATCTAAAACACTTTTACTATCGATAATCCTCATTATTGAACTCACTAACAAAATCTTAGTTACGTAAGCGTATAAACCATACTGATACAGAACCAACTTCTAAACAATGGAAGATACTGTCTACACTTTGATAAGCAGATTCAATATCAACAGCTTTCACTCTCAACATTTTCTCGATACAAATGCATTGAAAGCTAACTAAGCGATGAGCCTTTCGGTCATCACAAACCCCTATTTCGAAATCCTCTTATTCATTCTCTAACTCAACACCAAGACACTCTAAACCATATTCTTTTACGTATTCTCAAATCCTAGTTCTCTAGGTCTGGAATTAGAAACAGAATAGTTTCCTAGGAGATACGTATTGTTGCATTGAAAACACTTTGAAACACCAAAGAGTTTGTTACCACGAATACGGTCTAGACCAGCTCTACAACAGGGACATGCCAGTTCAACACCATGAAAATGGATATATGTAGCACCAAAACATCTAGTCTATGTGTTTGTGCTGAAGTGATAGGTGTTTAAATAACATTGTGTATAGCTCAATATGTAAAAGAACATTGATTCATATTGGAATAACTTATATTGGATAGCCTATACAATGTACTTGGTTAAAATCATGAGCGAAGCTCCTGTCATAGGAAAGGATATTCTCGGCAGACCTATCCGTGATTACTCTAGGATTCCATGGTGAGGTATTCCAAGAGAAGAAATCCCATGGTATCCAAGGATAGACTATGAGAGATGTATTGGCTGTGGTTTATGCTTTTAACATGTAGTGGTAGAGTTGTATATGATTGGGATTTTGAGAAGAATAGACTTGTAGTAGCAAGACCCTATAACTGTATGATTGGATGCAATACATGTGCAAATCTATGTCCTCGAGATGCAATCATATTTCCATCAATTGCAGAGCTAAGGAAATGGCGTGATAAAGCACAGGCAATTGCTAAGGCTAGAAAGAAAATCGAGGAACTTAAAAAACAACATGAGAAGAGTAGTCGTTGAAATGGATTACTATCTATTTAATTGATTGAAGAGGTGCTCTAGAGAAGCTGTTAATTTCTAGAGCCTAGAACTGTGGTTGAAGAGCTTCTTATACATAATCATGTCCTGTAATTGTCTACGCTATACATGGTTAGACCGGATATCCAGTTGATTTCTAGGAGATAGTGCTTTGATATATTCATTTAAGTTTAATACGTAGATTAAACGTTACTTATGGTCATGGTGATACTTTGAAGCCTAGTACTGGTACTAGAATCTATGGTATAGCGATCATACTTGCTGTAATAGTAACCTTCATCTTAGTAACATCAGCAGTTTTTGCTGCAGTTCAATCAGTGTTAAAGTATGTTCCTACAACAGGTAGAGAAGGTATAAGTAGAGATGTATTGAAACAGCTATTGATTGAAATTCTTAGGAGTACAGTTGTTGGTATGTTGCAAGCTAATGCTATAACATGTACACTCATTGGTATAGCAGGAGCTATTCTAGCACTATCTCTAAAACCATTGTTACCAATTACCCTGTGTAGAATTCTCGCAGTAATACTGTTTATCTTAGCTATTGCTGGCTGTGTATGGGGATTCTATGTATCTACATTACCACAGATAGAGAAAACCATTGTAGAGTTTGTTAATGAGATAGTGAAGACTCTTCCCGAAAAAGTAGAACCTGAAAGAGTAGCTATGTATGTGAGTTCAGTTATATCTGAAGAATCTATAGCGAGTATGTTTCACAGAATTGCAGTACTTGTTAGTGCAACAGCAATAACCATGAGCATAATATACATTCTATCAGCACTACCCTTAACATCTATAAGCTATAGATATAGAGATAAACTCATACTCTTCTGTAGCATAGTAATTGTTCTCAATGGTGTATTCGGAGTCATTGATAGTCTTCTATTGATAGGTGGAGCTATAGAAGCAAGATTAGTTATTGATAGAATTAGTAGTGCACTAGGAATACTAACATTGATAGTAGCAATAATTCTCGTAATAGTTGCTGGAAAACTCAACAAATTCATAGAACAAAGAAGAGAAGAAACATCAACACAAACCACAGCAACTCCATAAACAGTCTAACACAGTAATTTACAATCTATTCTGTTTTTATAACTAAGCTCCTTATCCTTCTACACTATATATTGATGAGACATACACAGGGATCGGTAGCATTTCTTCACACATAATCACAGCTAACATAATCAATATTGATAGAGAATAGAAGGTTGTACTTAAAGCTAGAGATATTGAAGGTTCTTCCATATTTAAGGAAAGTATTGAAAGACTATAGCTTAACGTGTTTGTCTATCAAATAGTTCTGATTTAATCTCTTTTCGAAACAGTATATCCACTGATAAACTACTTACCTTCAAGTACTACATCACTGCCAGTAGTATAGCTGTAGTTGTAATACCTAAGACAATTGCTAGACTTGGAATCTATGCTATGCCTCCAAGACTAAATACCGTCATTTAACAATCAATAACAATGATATTGTCTCTCTATTTCTTTTCACGAAGTACAAAGTTTTTATTTGAATAGATAGACTGTAAATAAGCTTCACAAAAACTATAACATTCTTCAACAGATTCTCTACTCGGATTTTCATAACCTAAAAGTTCTTCTAGATACGATCCACACAGACCTACTCTACGAAGAGCATCTATGATACCTAACAATGTTTTTTCACGAGCAACTACAATACCCCATATAGCTCTAGCT
>CAZUDD010000025.1:0-11454 GCA_964619665.1 uncultured Desulfurococcaceae archaeon
ATATTCGTCTATGTATGTATATATCAGCTGTCGATATTTTTAGAGTAGATTGAACTCTATTATGTATACGTCGGGGTTAGACTCTATTACTGATCTACCATATATCCTTGAGAGAGCTTTTATCAGATCGTCTTTACATCTAAAACCATCTTTTTGTGCATCATCATCTGTTAACTCTGTCAATTTTTTCTTAATAACTTTCCTTATTATGGCTCGTCCAACTCTTACATGACCTACATAAACCTCAACTATATCTCCTTCTTTAAGATGAGATTGGAGTCTTATTGTTGTGGTCTTCTCTCCTGACAGAATTTTACCTGCATAATCAAGTTTAAAGACAAGCTTCTTCATGTATTATCGCCACTGTTCTGGCCGGTGCTGAAGGTATGAGAAGAGCCGGGGGTGACCCGTCCCGCGCTCATTGGGCCCCGTGATACGGGGCTCTAGCACGGGCCCCGGGGTCCATGGATATGTAGTATTAAAGCAATTAAAAATTTTGTGTGTTAATATCGTATTCACTCTACCTCTTCTACTATTGGTTTAAGCACAAGCAGACTCTTCTTGAGTATTGTAGTTATATCACGCTCTATAAGCATAGACATTATCTCTTGGAATGCTTTTATTGGTGTTTCGGAACGCAGCTTTATATCTAACTTCTTAGCTAACCTCTTTACACCAGCTAAGCATTGTTCACGAATATCACATACATCACACATACATTGAGGTCCTCTAATAACTATAAATCCTATCTCTTCATCAGCAAATGCACCATAATCAGTGAGTATAACGATGTTGACGGACCCATTAGAGACTATGACGTCATATGCAAGGAAAATCCTTGCTGATAAGTAATAACGGTTGTTTATGTGTTCAATAAAACCATTCTTTTTCAGAATATTCAAGTGTCTATAGATAGCTGTACGAGCTGTACCTATGTTTGATGCTATTTCACTTGCACTATTAACGCCTTTAGCTATAAGTGATAATATTTGCCTACGTGTCTCATTTTCTAAAGAGCTCACAAATATCTTCAAGTATATAAGCCTAGCTATATCTGGTTCGTACTCAACGTGTTTAGGAAAGAGTTGACGAACTCTTTCAATGACAGATGACGCTGATACCAACTGATTCTGCCCCTTATATAGGTATTCTTAACTGTTTTAAGATCTTAGCAGAGTTAGCCTTAATTAACTCTATAGTTTCATTTAAATCCAGGTTCTTTATCATGGCAATCTCTTTAATGACCTCGAAGACCATAGATGGATGCATCTTCATACCACGATATTCATATGGTGCATCGCTTTCAACAAGAATGATATCTAATGGAGCTTCAGCTACTATCGCTCTATGCTTATTCTGAATCTTTACAGCTGGGTTTATGGAGATGAAATAACCACAATCTTTAATCTCCTTCAATAACTCTTTAGGACCCGTATACCAATGGAATATAGCTAACCCAATATCAAATTTTTGAAGAAGTGATAGGATGTCTCTCCATGTATCAACGCTATGAATGTTAACAGCTAGATTGAATTCACGTGCTATGTCTAGAAATCTCTTAAATACATCTTGTTGAATATGCAGAGTCTCTTTTCGAAATCGAGCATCAAGGCCTATCTCGCCTAAAATCTTAATTCTATCCAGATTCTCAACTACTAACCGTTGTATAAGCTCTACATCTTGAAGACTATCGCTTGTGATTTCCCATGGATGAATTCCCACAGCTGGTACAATCCATTGAAACTTCTTTGCTAGATCTAGAGTTCTAAGGGATGAAGCATAATCATTACTAACAGCGATAATCATAATTTCGAGATTTCCTATCGTCTCTACCTCATCATCGTGATATTCATGTAAATGGCAATGAGCATCGAGAATAGCTCTTTTATTCATCGGCGATACCATCTATCTCAGGCTTTATCTACTTACGTATTTTGTAATATGAATTCACGTACTTTGTCTTGAGGTACATACACAAAATCTGAATATGCTTCGAGTGGAACGTATACGAATCTATCGAGTTTATATGTTCTGAATAGTTTACCAACAATGTTAACCTTCTTGCCACAATGAATACATCTCATATCTTCGGTTAAGTTCCATTCCAATATTTCAAAACCATATCTCTTGATAACTCTATAGCCACAGTTAGGACAATAAGTGTGTTCAAATTTATGACCAGGGACATTACCTATGTATACGTAGTGCATACCTTCTTCTTTAGCCATATTTACGTGTTTTTCGAGAACTTCAACTGGTGTTGGTGGAACATCATACATGAGGTATTCAGGATGAAACCTAAGAAAGTGAAGTGGAGTTTCTGGACCTAGATTCTCAATTATCCATTTAACTAATTTTCGAGCTTTTTCAAGATCATCGCCATATCTAGGCACTACAAGATCTGTTATTTCTATGAATACACCTTTACGTTTTAGTTCTTGCAATGCACGGAAAACTTCCTCAATGTTGGGTACTAAAGAGAATTTACGTGCAAATTCTGGATCTGCATTACCTTTGAAGTCTACTGTAACTGCATCAACGAATTTTGCCACTAAATCTATAGCTTCATCAGTCATATAACCATTAGTCACCATGGTGTTGAAAAGTCCTTCCTTCTTCGCAAGCATTCCGATATCATATGCATACTCTATGAATATTGTAGGTTCGTTGTATGTATATGTTATCCCGTGTGCACCATAACTCGTTGCTAACTTTACTACGAGTTCGGGGTCCAATTTCCATCCAGCAATTATTCTACGCTGACTAATGTCGTAGTTTTGACAGAATCTACAACCCCAATTACAACCTGTAGTAGCTATTGAGAATACCATTGAGCCAGGATTGAAGTGATAAAGAGGCTTCTTCTCTATGGGATCTATAGCTACAGCTATTGCAAGGCCATATACAGCTAGATAAAGTTTATCGTTTATGTTTATTCTTACTCCACAAAAACCTGCTTGACCATCCCTTAACGTACATCTCCTAGGACAAGCTGTACACACAACAAATCTACGGCCATCAACTTCAACTGTTTTGTATAGCTTAGCTTCCTTTGGCATAGTACAAAAGCACACCTCATTCAAGCAAGAATTGTGTGAGGCAGTAAATTAACTTTAGCGTTATTGAGAGCTATCTATGTGGCTAGACACCTCGAATTCATGGGATGATGATTCAATCCCGTCGATGATCTATGATTGAAGCCGTCTCTGCTGACCTAATCTAAGCTCTGATGCGAAGTCTTTCAAAGGATACAAGTCTTTATCACCACATCTCATCAATCCATCCTCTAATAGCACACAGTCCCTCTGTAAACATGAGAAACTCTTTCTCATTAATCGAAATCTGTGTTGTATACTGTCCTTGAATGTAGCTGTACAAATCCTTATGAGTACATCTGGATGATATATCTCAATGAATTTTTTAACAACATCTAATGCTATATCTTTGGAGTACATTACGGTCTTACCATGTGGATCAATTCTATATCCACGTAGCAATAGACCATAGATGTTGGTCTCAGTTACCTCAAGTTCATTTATATTAACGAACTCAACATTCAATTGCAAGGCATTTTCAAGTATATTCCAGAGATACCCTTTATCAAGTGCTGGTACTTCAATACCTATACTCATTGACGTTTCTCTCAATGCAAATTTAACTAGACTCCATACATTATCGTCTACTATATGGAATCGAATTTCATCAAGACCTGCCTTATCTAGATCCTTCAAAATTTTTGGTGTTACAATAAAACCTGAAGTATAGAGATGTATATGGAATGAAGCGCCAAAACAATCCTTTAAGTATCTTATCAATGTTATGACTCGTTCAATCGTAGAAAGAGGTTCTCCACCGCTAATGGCAACACCTTTAGAATTCACAAGTATCACTTCTTCTATAACACTTTCCTCATCTACTAATGTTTCTTCATCTACATAGCCTATATCGGCTCGACGTCTTCTACTACTTATTGGACAATAAAAACAGTTCTTCATACAGAAACCTGTGACGTGAACCAATACTTTCAGTCCCTTCATACACAGTAAACAGCCTCTAGCCATGCCTTTGTACCAATACCCAATGACATCATTACCGTTCAATTGCTTTAAATCAGCAAAAACCATAGGGACTCACACGTCTTCGAAATACCTTATTCTCTATACACAACCTCTTGATGAATTCCTCAATAGAAATTGTTGGAGGTATCTCTCTATTTATAAATAATCCTGTATGACCTATTGTACGACGTTTTGTCAAAGCTTTGACTCTATCGAGAACTACATCAATACTGACACCTAGGATCTTAGCGACAAGCCCTTCATTACCAATGACAGGCATTTCCTTGTGTCCTTTCTCTGTTGGTATAATTAGTATTAGTTTCTTGTTAACACCAGCAACCCTCTTACCTTTCTCTAACTCATCACGTGTTATCATGCCACTGAATCTATAGAATTCTTTCTCTATATGGCTCATTTCTGCTAAGGGTACCGTTATAACAAGTTCTTCTTGAGGATCTAGGTATAGGTATATCTTAGGTGTGTGAATTGGTGTTGCTTGAACTAATCTGCGTGAATATATGTGGAATCCTTGAGCATAGATACATTCTTCGATAAGGCCTAAAGCTCTGTATTCCAAGACTACGATATCTACATCACTATCCTTTCTTACATCACCTCGAGCTACACTTCCATGGGTAATAGTGTTCAGTATTCCACAATGAGCTAATGCATCCATAATTCTGATGGCCAGTATCCTCTTCCTCCTCAACATAGCCCAATGTTCTTCAGTATACACTATTTCGGGTAGATCTTCAAACAATAGCATGTAGACCTCATTATAAATCTATATCTCCGCTAATACAACAATGATATGTAAGCTTAAAGCATATTTGAGGCACAACAGATTGAGCATCGTAAAACTATTCATAGACCTTATACTAGTATTCGTAGGTTTAACCTTAATCATACCCCTAATAGCTAGAAGAAACGAATTCTATATCGGAACTAAGAAAGTCACAATTTATCCCGGCATGGTTCTACTCCATATAGGTAAAGGCCTTGGAAGGACCTTTACTCCAGTTAAAAAGAGATATGAAGCCCTTGGTACTATAGCATCGATAATACTACTAGTTATAGGCCTACTATTCTTTTACGTATTGCTACTACCCCGGATTACCTTATTCCTCACTAAGTATGCTATGGGTAAGGCTACACCTATTCAGGCACCAGTACAACCGATTTTTGCAATACTGACTTCGCCATTATCTGTAATAGTAGTCATAATGTCTATAGCCATAGCGGTAATTCTGCATGAGGTATTCCATGCTAAAGTAGCTTTAAGGAATGGAATTAGATTAAAGAGCTGGGGCTTTGGACTATTCCTATTATTCCCCATAGCATTTGTTGAGGTAAATGAAGAAGACTTTAAATCAAGAAGTTTAGGTGCAAGATTACGTGTACTAGGTGCTGGAATAGCAGCAAATGCCTTATTAGCAGCTCTATTCTTTATCTTAACAATCATCATTCCTCATATTGCTCTAGCCTCAAACATAACTACCTTAATAGTAATAGATGGTGTAGATTGTAGTATCTGTAATACTTCACTATGTCCAGCCAAAATTTCTAGAATTGAACCTGGTGACATAATTATAGCCGTAGATGGTCATAAAGTTAAAGGTGTTGCTACACTCGTCAGAGTATTGAATTCAAAACATATAGGTGATAATCTCACTCTAACGATCTATAGAAATGGAGAATTTATAGAGAAGGTGTTGACACTCAACGCTAGTCGAAGTGATAACACTACAAAGCCTTGTATCGGTGTAAGATTCCATGAGGAATGGTTTGAAAGTAGGGAAATAGGACCAATCAAATCAATGAAAACCAACATTCTATTTATCACATATAGCTTTGTATTCATTTCTTACCTAATAAACTTCAGTCTATTCATCATAAATGCTGCGCCGCTCTTCATAACAGATGGACATAGAATGCTTATAGAAATAATTGAGAGGTTTAAGATCTATAAGGCACGAACTTTACTGAATGTTCTAGGCATTATAAACATATTGGTACTAATAGCAATCATCGTAATAACGACTCTAGCCTACATCTAGATGTGTCTGGAGTGGATGACACTATATGAAGAAACTCCTAATATCCATTAGAACTGCTTCAAAAAATGATGTTCCTAAGGTAAAAGTGTTAGAGGATCAATGTTTCAAGTATCCTTATCCTATAACTGTTTTCTATATTTTTCACTCAATGTATCCAGAACTCTTCCTTGTAGCCATAGACATGTTAAAGAATGTTATTGTGGGATACGTAATGGGTGCTATACGTATTGATGGTTATGGTCATATAGTGTCAATATGTGTACATCCTGATTATCGCAATTGTGGTATTGGTAAGCGATTAATGCTTGAAGAGGAATTCAGAATGAAGCAATACTTCGGAATTTGTAGATTTCGACTTGAAGTTAGAGCTTCTAATGTGATAGCACAACGAATGTATGAAACCTTGGGTTATCGTATAGCCAAAGTGATTCCTCACTATTATAGCGATGGTGAGGATGCTTATGTAATGGTCAAGAATAGATGTTCGTAACTCCATGAATATCTATTAGCATTGATCTGCTAGGATAGGGAGGGGCTAATGATTAATGAAGAATTAATCAGTGTGTACATACTGGACGTAAGCTATGAAATAGTTGGTTCTGAACCACACATAGTGATATGGGGAATCGATGAAAGTGGAAGAAGAATTCTATTAAGAGACAGGAAGTTTAGACCTTACTTCTATGCCATACTCTCAGAAAATGTATATAATCGCATAGAAACGGTGCTGCAATCCATAAAACAATTGAGTAAACCCAAATCCCCTATTATAGGTTTAGACCTAGTAGACAAGAAATTCTTTGGTAAACCCGTAAAAGCTGTACGTATAACAACAGTAATCCCAGAGTTTGTACGTGAATATCGTGAAGAGGTAAGAAAGCTCCCTGGAGTAGTAGAGGTGCTAGAAGCTGATATAAGATTTGCTATGCGATACATAATAGACAAGGATATACTGCCATGTACATGGCATGAATTCAAAGCTGTTGCTCGAGGACGTAATCCTGAGTATCGCATTGAGGAAGAATACGAGATCATTGATGTACTAGAGAGGGAGGAAAGTATTAGAATACCAAAGCTCAGAGTAACTGCTTTCGATATAGAGGTGTATAATCCAAAAGGTGCACCAAATCCTAATAGAGATCCGATCATAATCATAGGTGTGAAGACAAATGATGAAGATGTAGTACAGTTTCTAGCAGACGGGAAAGACGATAGAAGAGCGATTAAAGAATTCATAGACTATATCTTGGAAAGGGATCCAGATATCATAGTAGGTTATAACTCGAATAGATTTGACTGGCCGTATCTACTACAGAGATGTAAATACCTAGGTTTAAAGCTAGATATATCGAGAAGACGTGGAATTGAACCACGAACAAGTGTTTATGGTCATATATCTATAGCTGGAAGACTCAATATAGATCTCTACGATTTTGCTGAAGAAATTCCCGAGGTAAAAGTCAAAAGTCTTGAGGAAGTGGCTGAGTATCTAGGAGTCATGAAAAAGAGTGAGCGTACAAATATTCCATGGTATGAAATCTATAGGTACTGGGACGAAGAAAAACTACGACCTATCTTACTAAAGTATTCTAAAGATGATGTTTTGGCAACATATGGAATTGCTGAAAAACTATTACCTTTTGGAATACAGCTAGCTAGTGTTACTGGTCTACCCTTAGACCAGGTTGTTGCAGCAAGTGTAGGTTTTAGGCTTGAATGGTACTTGATTAGAGCTGCGTATAAGTATGGAGAGCTAGTTCCTAATAGAGTTGAAAGAGTTGGTGAAACATATCGTGGAGCTATCGTATTAGAGCCTCTGAGAGGTGTTCATGAAAATATTGCAGTGCTAGACTTCTCAGCCATGTATCCAAATATCATGATGAAATACAATATAGGTCCAGATACGTTGGTACGCTCATATGAAGCTTGTAGTGAAGACGAATGTTATCGAGCACCAGAAGTAGGCTACACATTTAGGAAATCACCACCAGGTTTCTTCAAGACAGTACTAGAAACCCTAGTAAACCTGAGAAAGAAAGTACGTGAGGAAATGAAATCATATAGCGTGGACAGCACAGAGTATAGGCTTCTAGATGAACGTCAAAGAGCTTTGAAGATACTTGCAAATGCTACTTATGGATATATGGGTTGGACGGCTGCAAGATGGTACTGTAGAGAATGTGCTGAAGCTGTTACAGCATGGGGGCGTCAAGTAATAACTAAAGCTATTGAGATAGCTAGAAGCTTAGGTCTTAAAGTTATATATGGTGATACAGACTCACTATTCGTAACATATGATGAAGAAAAAATTAGAAAGTTTATAGAAGAAGTGAATAAGACCTTGGGACTAGAAATAAAGATAGACAAGATATACAAACGAGTATTCTTTACCGAAGCTAAGAAAAGATATATCGGATTGACAATAGATGATAGAATCGATGTTGTGGGATTCGAAGCTGTTCGCGGTGACTGGGCTGAAATAGCTAAAGAGCTTCAGGAAAAAGTTGCTGAAATAGTATTGAAAACAATGGACCATAGGAAAGCTGTTGAATTCGTACGATCAACCTTAGAGAAACTACGTAGAGAAGTTGAAGAGGGAACAGCTAACATTGAAAAGTTCATAATTTGGAAAACAATAACTAAACCATTATCAGAATACGAAGTTGATGCACCACATGTTGTTGCAGCTAAATACCTTGTAAAGATGGGTTATAGTGTAGATGTAGGGGATAAGATTGGTTATGTGATAGTCAAGGGGAGTGGTAAGATATCTAGTAGAGCAAGACCCTATATTATCGTTGATCCTAGACAAATAGACCTTGATTACTATATAGACCATCAGATTGTTCCAGCTGTGTTGAGGATTCTTGAGTACTTTGGTGTAAGTGAAAAGCATATTAAGTCTGTGGGAAGAGCCAAGAAGTCACTATTTGAATATTCAAGAAGATGATGCTGAAGCTACCGAGACTAGATCTTGCATTGTCAAAACAATGATATCTCTTGGTTTTCGACTTAAGTTTCCTATTCTAACACCAACAATTATTTTTACACCTCTACTCTGTGCCGTATCAACAAGTCGCTGAGTTATTATGCCATCAAATACTATCGCATACACCTTACCATAGTCCATACTCTGCAGCTTATCAACAAGATCTCTTACAGGTATCTTTGCCAGTATATTCCAGGAATTATCGTAGAGTATTGCCTCAAGAGTACCTATCAGCTTCTTTCCTTCCTCAACTACACTGATGGGCAGCTCATATGTCTCTGTAACTGTAGTAACCTCAGTTACGGTCTCAGCCTTGACTTCGGGTTTCTTGGCTTCAACTGCTTGAACAATAGTGGCTACAGCTTCTTCTCGTCTTCGTTCCTTTTCCTCACGTTCTTTCTTTTCTAGTAATGCTAAGAATTGTGAAGCTGGAATCATATTCTTTAAAGCTTTTGCTATTTCTTTGGATGTTAGTTCTTCAACTTCTTTTCCAGGAGGTGCCTTAGCGACATAGTCGATATCAGCTACTTTTAGAACTTCCTTTGCAATAAGATCTCCTACATGATCTCCGTCAACAAATAGAATGGCCGTCTTTTTAGCTGCTAACTTTATTATGGTCTCTGGAACTTTGCCTCCTGGTGCTCCTTCCAATGCTATTACATTTCTATAGCCATAGCGTAGCAGATTCAGTACGTCAGCTCTACCTTCAACTATGATTATGGTATCACTCTTATCCACATCGGGTCCAGCTGGAAGTTTTTCAGGGCCATAGTAGATGAGCTCGGAGATTCTGACCTCCTCAGCAATCTGATTTAGTACTTCCTTTAAGTCTGGTGCTTTCTCTGTAATGAATTTTCGAGCAATCTCCTTTGCTCTTTCAACAATTTTCTTGAGTTTTTCAGCTCTTACATCGATGATATCTATGACTTGAATTCTTGCTGGATAAGGACCTACACGTTCAACAGCTTCTAGCATAGCCGCTAAAAGAGCTGTTTCTATTCTATCTAAATTAGATGGAACTAGAATCTCACCTATGGTTTTACCTCCCTGAACCTTTATATCAACGGATATTCTACCAATTCGTCCCTTTTCCTGTAGTTCTCTAAGATCAAACTCTTCACCAAATATACCCTCAGTGTATCCAAAGATAGCTCCAATAACATCAGATCGCTCTACTTCACCATCAACTTCAATTCTAGCTCTTATTACATATTTTGCCATGGGATACACACCTTGTATACTAACGATATATGGGTATAAGGCGTTAAAAGCTCGTCTACATTACATGAATACCACGAGAGTATAACGATGTTACCTTATCTTGTAACCTTCATTGATATTATCTCAAGCTGAGTTTTAAAGCGTGGATCACTTAGAAGTGCTTCTCTGATTGGTGCTACTATCTTGATGAGTTCTTCGGCAATGGCATTCTTTAAGTCAAGCGGATGAAGCTTTCCTTCAAGATAGATTTTCTCAAGTTCTTCATATGATTCAACTACTATTGTTCCACCATACTCTGGCTTACGCTCAATTACAAGCTTTGCCCTAGGTCTTGCAAAGATTATGTGTTTAGCTATAGCCATTATAGGATTCAACTCTACTTGTCTTGGAGGACAAAAAGCTTGACTAATCTTCTTGCGGATGGTATCATCGCTATCTGTGATAAATATGGCATTTTCTGGTTTAGACTTGCTCATCTTGATTTCAGCTAGATACTCATCAACTTCAGTTCTAGATGTATCCATTCTACCTATGCCACGAAGTGCTGGAATTAATGGTGTATGTATTGCTATAGGCTTCTTAAACTTGAGCTTTTCAGCTACATCACGTGCTAACATATGAGCTTTTCTCTGATCCATACCACCTAGAGCTATATCTACATCGAGATGAAATATGTCTGCGACTTGCATAAGGGGATATATTAACTTGGAGAAATCCAGTTCTGCTTCTTCAGCTTTTCTACCCATTATAGTCAAAGCCCTCTTAACTCTACTCAATGAAACTGCTTTAGCTATCAACAGAACCTTTCTCCAGTACTCTTGATCATTAACAAGGTCTTCAGCGTAAACAACTTTGAATCTAGATCTGTCGATACCTATGAGTTCAAGAATCTTAACTACATGGTCTGCAGCTGTACGTATCAACTCTAGATCTCCGCCAAGCTTATCATTTATCCAAGCATGCCATGTTGCAGCGAGTAGTGTCATCTTAACGCCTATATCAACCAAATCTTTGAATTTATAAGCCCATACAAGCCATCCAATATGAAATACACCACTAGGTTCAAAACCTAAGTATCCTTTTAATTCTTTTCCAACCTCTAATGCTCTTCTCAACTCTTCTTCTGTCA
>CAZUDD010000026.1:0-11425 GCA_964619665.1 uncultured Desulfurococcaceae archaeon
CATATTCATAGATGAACCAATACTATCAGTTATAGTTGGAAGAAAGAGAATTCTGTATGGTTATAGTGATAGTGATATTGTAGAGCTACTAGATAGGATTCTATCAATAGCAAATTCTAGGTATTGTGGTATTCATGTCTGTGGCTCTATATCACCAAAACTCTTTGAAATACTTGTGCAATCAAAGTACATTAGATTTCTAAATTTTGAATTCCACGATACACCACAAAACATAAACTCTATAGATAGAACTCTACTTGAAAAATACGACAAGATCTTGTCACCAGGAGTCGTAAGTGCACGTAGACCAACCATAGAATCTAGAGATGAGGTATACTCTGTATTGAGAAGGGTAGTTTCCATTGCTGGTAATAGAGTCGATCTTGTATCTGCAGATTGCGGTTTTGGTGGTCTTAGAGAAGCTACCAATGATGTAGAGAAAAGTTATAGAATTGCTATAATGAAGCTCAAAGTGCTAGTAGATGTTGTTAAGTCATTTCGATTATAGGTGTTGTCTTTGAGAATAGTGTTTTTCGGTACTGGTGGTGCTGGTTCTTCACCATATAGAGCTAGAGTTTGTATAGGTATAGAGACAAATGATGTTAGTATTCTAGTAGATGTTGGTGAAGGTTGTGGTTCTAGAATGATTGAACTTAACTATACATTGAATGATTTTGATCTTATCTTTATCTCTCATGAACATCTAAATCATTGGGCTGGTCTTTTCGATGCTCTTGTATATACATCTATATACGATAGAGCTGGAGTAAAGAGACTAAAACTTGTTAGTGGACCCAAGAATACGGACTTACTAAACAAGGTATTGAGTTATATGCCTAAGAATCTTAGAGATAGTCTAGAGATAGCCTATGTGACTGAAAATGGAGTTCGTTATGGAGATACAGTTATAAGAGCTATTGAAGTTCAGCATACAGTACCAACATACGGAATTGAAGTTAGAGATAGCTCAATTCAACTATTTTATTCTGCTGACACATATCCAGTAATAGACCGCGTATACCAAGGTTTAAAACCCAATATTATTATTCATGAAGCTTCATTAACGCCAAATCAAAGAGATATAGCTTTAACTCTAGGTCATACAACACTTGACGATGCATTGAGACTCCGTGAACATGTACAGGATCTACTTGTAATTGTGCATCTAGGTTGGGAAAACGAGAAGTATTTGAAGAATATCAGTATGCCTAAGAATGTGTTTATACCATCAGATAAAACCCTAGTATCGATATAGTCTCTGGGATGATGTGTGGGACCCTCGAGCGAATGGTGAGCGAGGTCAGAGATTCTGACCGTTATACCACTCTATTGTTTTAGGTTTTGCAGAATATACTTGATCTTATTTAGTAGTCTATGAAGAAGTGCAGTAGTTCTATGAAGTGCTTTCTCAAAATAATGTTTATAGTGTGTTCTTGACTGTATGGAGATTGTTATAGCTAGTGCTGTAGCTAAAGCAATACTTATTGGAGTTGCTATACTACCTCTTATCACTTCGTACATCTCCATAGTATAGGGCTTGATGACTATCCGTATAGGCATGTCTATACATGGAGAACTACCCATAGTGAAGTCTATGCGTATATCTATAAACAATGCATAGTTTGTTATAGGCCACAACAACGGTGTTAACCCAGTGAAAATATCCATCAAAATATGTAGTAGATAGAGCAATACACAAGTACCTAGAATAGCTATAGCTTTAGCGGAGTTCTTTATAAATAGCTTCAGAAAGACATAGATGAGAAATGCTACTATACATAGAATTACTAGACTATGAGTTGCAGATCTATGTATATGGAAAACCACGTCGAGATCTGGTACTATTCCTACAAGAGATATCAGTAGGGCTTGAAGAATTCTATATCTTCGTTTAGCTACTATGAAACTCACTATATAGTGAAGTAGTGGATCTGGCAATTTCTTCGCCTAGAATTTTGTATATGTATACTGATCAAGTATACTACTAATGATTTTCTGTATTTTTTCTGGTACATACTTTGGTGTTACATCAATGAATCCTCTAATTAGTGTTGATACTGCTTCGCTATAGCTAAGACCTTTCATCATGAGATAGAATACCTCTTCATCTCTGAGCCTACCTATCGAAGCTTCATGGTATAGCTCAGAATCTCTATTTGAAGCTGATAACTGTGGTATTGTTTCAAATCTAGCTTTTTCTGATAGTAGAAGACCATTGCATTCTATGTATCCACGAGTTTTTGGTGCTTTACTATCGATATAGAGTCTACTAACGATATATGCTTCATCTCTTGCAATACCCCTCATAATGATCTCTGCTCTAGATTCTTCACCTTCAAGAACTGCTCTAGTACCAACATCTATGTATGTTTTTTCGGGAGCTAAGATGATACTAGCTGAATACACTGTCGATTTATTGCCTCTTGCGTATAGTGATGGAAATGTCTGTAGAGTCTTTACCTTACTAACATTTATGTAGGTATTACTGAATACTGCTTCATCTCCTAGAGTTACTGCAGAACGCATTCTTACATGTGTAACCATATTCCATGAATGGATCTTTATACTTGCTACCTTAGCTCTAGAACCTATAAAGAATTCTTCAACAGCTATATGAAGACTTGCTTTTTCAGGCATTACAGTACACCCTGTTATAAAGGTTACTTCAGCTCCATCCTCAACAACTACAATGTTATGTACTGCCTGAACATCTATTGAGGATATGAAGAAACATGTCTGTATAGGTAGCTCTATCCTTGTATTCTTTTTAACCCTTATAAAATAACCACCAACTCTTCTTAGGAATGTCAATGCAGTGAACTTGTCCATATCAACAGGTATCAACTTCCATATAAAGTCCTTAACTTCATCCCATCTCTCATCAATAGCTCTATCGATAGGCTCTATCTCTAAACCTGATACAAAACTCCTATATGCAGAGACTATGTTGTCTACCTGATAGTATATCCCAGCCATTGGAGCTCTAGTATCGATACCTACACGAGGTATTGCTTCAGGTAGGGTCTGTACAGTACTCTGTACCATGTGTAGTTCTTCTCTAAGATATGGCTCTATATCCAGGTCTGGTCCATAGTCTGGAGGTTTTGTTATTGCTTTTAATGCTCTAGATTTCAGATCTTCATCTATTCTCTTCATCTACACTACCTCTAACCATAAATGCTGCAAAACCCTCTTTAAAGATCTTTAATAGAGCTTCATTAGCACTACCATTCCAAA
The DNA here is from genome assembly GCA_964619665.1 of uncultured Desulfurococcaceae archaeon. Classification (GTDB taxonomy): domain Archaea; phylum Thermoproteota; class Thermoprotei_A; order Sulfolobales; family Ignisphaeraceae; genus CAZUDD01. Next base: position 3,238 of record CAZUDD010000026.1, read on the forward strand.
CTATAGAACCATCTATCATAACATATGCTCTATCTGCATAGAGATGTTTTGCAATGAATCCTGTATGAGTAACTATAACTATGCAACTATCATCTCTAACTAGATACTTGTTTATTGCTTCAGCTATAATCATAACACTATCTACATCAACACCTGAATCAGGTTCATCGATTAGAGCTGCTCTTGGTCTTTGCGCTATGAGTAGTGCTACTTCACTGCGCTTTAGTTCTCCACCACTAAATCCAACACCAAACTCTCTATCAAGAAGGTGCTCTATGGCTAAGTCTCTAGCTATAGCCATTATGTTCTGCTCGATTTCGCTAATACTTCTACACCATCTGGAAACTAATTTCCATAGAAGTTTCCTAAACTTAACACCTCTTAATCGAGGAGGATGTTGAACAGCTATTCCAATACCCTTTAAAACTCTGTTCTCAATTGGTAATCTCGTTATGTCTTCACCTAGGAATTCCACTGATCCATCTACAACTCTATAGAGTGGATGTCCTACTATAGCATTCAATAGACTAGTTTTACCACTTCCATTAGGACCCAACAACAGTACTATCTCTTTTCTAGATACATCCATAGTTGCATTCTGAACAACTAATTTATCATCTACACGTACCTTTAGATTCTTTACCTTCAGCATATCCTTCAACTATATCACTCTAAACCCTTAACTATACCTTGTCTAGCAATTCTGTAGAGTTCATAAATCTATTTCTCTCTAGCTCTAGACTCACATTGGTTGTACTCCATTGACAGTTATTCAGCTTAAGCTTAAGTATCTTCTACACGATATGCTAAAAACGGTAACAATCCTTATAGAGAATGGAGTTGTAGTAGCGAGTGTTCTAGGTGACTACGATTTTAGCTCTGTTGATGCGAAGTACGATCTTGTTGATTATGGTATAGCTATGCCTGGATTTATCGATATGCATGTACATCTAAGAGGTCTAGAGCTAAGTTATAAAGAGGATGAAGAGAGTGGCACTAGAGCTTCTGTTCATGGGGGATTTACTCTCGTACTAGATATGCCGAATACTATACCTCCAATAAATACAGTTGAAGCTCTAAATAGAAAAGTTGAACAATTGAAATCGAGATCCTACACAGATTATGGGCTATACATAGGTCTTGGAGATCTTGAACAGTTTAAATCTATGGTTTTACGTAGTGAAGTTGTTGGTGTCAAAATCTATCCTCACGATATGAAGAAGCCATTACTTAGATATCTCGAGCTTTTTCCGAAAAACAAACTTGTTGTTGTACATGCTGAAGATATACACATGTTGAAAGAGAGTTGTGGAGAAGGCTATAGATGGATTTGTAGACCTGTTGAAGCTGAATTGAATGCTATAGCTAGTTTTGTAAACATGTCTCGAGAACTAGGTTTCAAGCTACATATAACTCATATAACAAGCTATAGAGGTTGTGTATTAGCAAAGACTATGAGTTCTAGTACTACACTAGATACATGTCCTCACTATCTCTTGCTAGACAATGATATTGAGAAAAGATTTGGTTGTTTAGCTAAGGTTGATCCACCACTTAGACCTAGATACATAGTTGAAGAATTGAGGTATGCATTTAGAGCTGGACTTATAGATGCAGTAGTATCAGATCATGCACCCCATAGTATTGATGAGAAAAAGCTCAGTTTTAGTGATTGTCCTTCAGGTATTGGAGGTATAGAGCTAGTTTTCTCACTACTCAATTCATTCTCTGAATCTCTAAGAATTAGTCTAAGCGATATAGCTAGATTTCTCTCGCTGAATCCTACTAAAATACTTGGACTAAGTTCTTGGGGATGTATAGAGCCAGGATGTATAGCTAGCTATACAGTCGTTGATCCAAAGAAAGAATTTGAATTGAAGATAGACTTCTTTGAAACTAAGGCTAGAGAATCAATCATATACACATATCTATTCAAAAAATTGAGAGGTCTTGTAACAGCAACAATAGTTCGAGGTAAACCAGTTTTTCTTAGAGATGGTATCTACGGAAAACAATTTGAGAAACCATATCCAGAAGCTGTATCGATAGGACATCTGAGGTTTTTAGATAGGTATTGGTCCCGCCGGGGGGATTCGAACCCCCGACCACCCGGTGACTGACGGCCCGCCCCACTACAGCCGGGCGCTCTGCCGCTGAGCTACGGCGGGATCCAGTGTATGTCTCGTAAGATACAAATTTATCAGTTTTTATACACATAGACTATGTAGAGAACTCTATGATTCTCTAGACGAAATGCTTATCTTTTTTACACCACGAGTTGTCTTTATATCGAGTTCAACATGGATTGTAATATCCTGTATTTTGGATAGAATATCTCTGATGGACTCTTTGATTTGATTTAGATCTAGTTCTGGTAATGGATATGAGGTTACTATAGCTATTCTATAACTATTTTTGCTCTGTTTAACATTCCATCGTCTTACAATGAAATTCTTGTTTATCAGTGTATTCACTATGGATATGAGAATTAGAAACACCTTTAGAGGTATTCTCAAATTGACTTTGAATTTAGATGCTCTTACAGATCCATGTTTGGATATCCTTATGAGGAAATAAGTGAATTTTCTTAGTCTAGGTCTATTCTTCAAAGCTTTTAGTAATGCTATAGCTGTTTCAGCTGCAACTATAGCTTTTGGAGCTTTACCGCTATAGACTATGTTTATAGCTGATTTAGCTCCTCTAACACTAACATTCACTATCTTCAAAGCTACTTCCTCATAGGTAAACCTATTTCGAAGAGCATTTATGACAACTCCTAAAATTGCTGAAATATCTTTTTCACTCATAGTGATACTCCTAAACAATGCCTTTTACTACGCTTATATACATAGATCGAGTATTAAGATCTATTCTTCTCCTAATCTAGCTCTAAAGTAATTCCTTGCATAGATAGCAGCTAGTGGATTATGACCTGTAACACGATCTTTAACAGCTAGATAGGTTACAGGAGCTTTTGAATACATTATGAAGAGAGTATCGTGACCAACACAAAGACCTAAAACTATGTTTAGCTCAGTTCCAACTCTATTCAGTATCAATGCTTGAGCAATAGGATTACACATAGACTCATGTACTCCTGGTCTCAACTTATCTTCTTCTCTAAGACCAAGAAACGTCTTGTCTACACCACTACACTTACAACAAACAGAATAGACTTCAAAACCTCTAGACTCTAAGTATTCAACAACAGCTCTAGCCTCATTACAAAGTCCGATACAGAAGACAAGACCTAACTTCTTAATATTCAACTTCTTAGCAAACTCAACAATTTCTCTAAGTCTAGGCCAAACACCATAACCCTCTTTCTCAACAAGAGAAGCAGCAATAGCAATCCTCTTCACAAACTCATTCTCTCTATAAATCCTCAACGATTCCTCAACAACATCCCTCATACTCTCTAAAGGACAAAAAACAGGTTTTGATTTCTGAGGTTCACGATAACAAACCCTAGCACTACACAATGCACATTGTGGTGTTCTAGCCAAAGTAAACACCATGTATCTATTTAGTGATTTCATGGGTAGTAAACTCTATGACTAGCCTAGAACACGGGTCTAAAAACACCATTCAATTCTCTATGTGTTGAGTAGTACCTAGTGTTAACGTACAGGTCATTTTTAGACTATTTCGTATGGATTACTCCAATCATAGAACTCTATGGGGATATCCCTAATCCTATCCTTTAGTATTTGATATAGTCTATACATACCTAGAGTCTCCATAGCTAGATGTCCTGGATCTATAATACCTATACCAAGTCTTTTTGCATAGATAGCTGTATCATTAGTTAGATCAGCAGATATCAATACATAGACTTTGTGATCATAACACCATTTTAGTATGGGTATAACGCAACCACCACCTGCAACTATGTATATCCTTTCAACATTGTTTTTCCTAGGTCTTACGACAAGTAATCTCTCAACTCTAAATATGGTCTTACATATGGAGACAAGCTCATCGAACGAAACAGACTTCTCAAGTATACATAGTCTTCCAAATCTTTCTCTTTTGACACTAGATATGGCTAGCTACTTACCTCTATAACAGCAATAATGTATATGGTATGTCTAGGTATTTGTTTTAAACATCCTATAGCTTTCCAAAGTCTTTCTCCATATTCATCTCTTATTACGTATCGTTTCAGCAGTGTGGCGTAGAATAGAGTAATTTATTAAATGTCGTAGTCATGAACAGAAACATAATCTGATTTCTACAATTGGATACTGTGTAGCTTTAAATACTTTGATATTGCTAGTATTGTGAATAAACTCATCATCTCTAAATTCTCTAGAGGTATTCCCATAAAGTATCTCGTTAGTAACTCCATTATGTGTTCTGAGTACTTCTCCTTAATCGCTTCAGCTAATCTATGTTTTAAATCCTCAGCTAGAGCTACATAACCTTCGACTCCCACAGCGCCTAGGTATACTTCGTATAATCTTCGTAATCTCTCTCTATCTCTACTGTAATAATGTTCAAGTCTTTTTAATGCAATCCAATCACATACTACATCCTCTATAGCTTTATCAAACATCTCAATTAAATCTCTAGGTTCCCATTTCTCATCTTCTGAAGGTATATCATGTGGATTGATAAGTATGTGAGCTAGTTCATGAGCAATAACGAAAGAAGCGTGTATTTCATCGCTAATCATGTTGGTAGCGATTCTTACTACGAATAGATTATCACGTTTGAATACTCTACCAATACTGAAACCAGGTTTTGATTCAAAGACCTCCAACACAACATTGTATTCTTTAAGTTCTGGAAACAAACCTAGTACTTCTTGAAATAGTTCATTGAGCTGTAAACTCACTGTTACCCCCATGGAGTTTTACCTACAGTTTCTCTCAATCTCTTAACTAGCTTTTCTTCACCTTGTTTCTCGAGCTCCTTACATAGCTCAATCCAATCTCTTTTCTCAACTTAAACTTAGGATCTATAACCTTGTGAGCTTCACAGAGTATCTGTGAAGGTATGATATCTACTTCTATCGATATAAGACCCAAATTGTATTCAGCCAGCTTTTGGCGTTCATAAAAACTAAGAGTATCAACACATTTCTTTGGCAACGCAATATAGTGGAAATTCGCTAAACCTTTCTCTTAAACCACAACAACTGTCAATACCCAACTATAGATCTTATATCCCTGTCTTAACTTCAACAACTCTCACATATGGAAAAGGTATCTTACTTATTAAGACCCGACCTGCTCTTCTCCATTCTCCTTCATAAATAGCTAAACTTCTTTCAATGAAATACAGGTAGTACCAATCAACTCTTCTCTTTAGACTTTACTGTAAGCAAATCTCTGAGAGTATCATGTGAAGGTCTTACCATAACTATGATACCCCAATACAACAACTCAGGATTTAAATAAGCTCTAGATAGTTTAAACATATTAAGCAAAGGACGCCCCCAGCAACTCACATTGAAAGTTCCTAGTGAGAATTCATTGAAAGATTACATGGAGAATGAAGGAAGTATTGAAGAGTTTTTCATTTTATAGCGAATTCATAGAGTTCAAACTCCAGACCTTTGATCTGATGAGCTTAGACTGAATGTATCAAGGTTTCAAGATGAATTAAGCTATTCTCTAAGCTATTTTTACACGAAGGTTCTAGAAGCTGAAAATCTCGATAAGATGCAAGCCTATATCTAGAAGTAGATCATGTTCTATTTTGTCGATTATAGTGACTTCATTCATTTATATAGTCTTTCGACTATGGTTCTAGGTTTTCTCCGAACTAATTGTGATGCAAGCTCTATACCGAATATTTATGGCTCAAAATATTAAGACCCTTATCATCAATGAGCTTGAACAAACTACGTGTTCTAACACTACGTTCCTCATCATAAATGAAGAGTCTATCAATGAAAACCAAGACGTCAACTACTAAACTCATTAACCTGGCTACCTCCTTTCCTTAAGGAACTCTTCTAGGACATTCTCTTCAACCTTCTCAGGATACTTATCAAGCACTTCATTAATACCCTTGGACACACTGATTTCCTTAGACTCAGACAGTTCTTCATAGCATCTCTAGAAAGACGAAGTCTTACAACACCATTAGACATAGGCCTCTACTACGCAGTACTATAGTTTACAGAGTCTCTTAACTTTTCTCAATGCCATAGATACGTTGCTTGAAGAAAGCAAAGTCTACAGAGGAGAAATATTGTTAGGAGTTTTATGGAACTACATTCCATGTTTGCTGAAGCCACTGTCAAGGACAGACATGAATATTATTGTGGCGGGCCCGCGGGGATTTGAACCCCGGACCTCCGGCTTCGCAGGCTCGACCACGTATATCACAGGTTTCCGATTTCAAGTACTAGACGGGAACTTGAGCCACTCTCTGAGCTCTAGGGTTGTGGTTACATCTACGAGGTTTTATGTGAAGGTTTTAGAGCTTTGAAAATCTCATAGTAAGGTATAAGTCTATGTTTAGATACATCAACACCATATAACTCAATCTCTATTTCCTTAGAGAGTCGCTGTTCTGGTTCCCTCAATAGTTTGAATATTCTTTGTCCATAGAGCAAGAGATAGTTATTAGGTACTACAATCCATATCCTGGTGACGCGATCTTTCAGCCTTTCAATAGTTTTCCTTATCTTTATTTCTGGTACACCAACACTATAAAGAGTTTCAATTTCTATTGCTCTATTATTCTGTAGATCGTATACATCTACGATTATATCTCCAAGCTTGTACTCTACCTCTATACTCTCTATAGACACATCAATGCTCTTCAAATGCTTTATGGTTAATCCTTTTAATAGTAGATGATGCAGCGTTTCATATTTCTCAATATCGTCCTTAGGTATTGAACTAAATTCAAGCTTTAAGATGACATCTTCATCCTGAAGAACCTTATTTAGGGAATTGAAGTATTCTGCTTCTAACTGCATAGCTATAGAGCTTATCGAATCTCCTTCAAATTCTTCTCTATATGGAAAACCATTGTATACAGCTATAAACCTGAAATATTCTTCAATTGGTATTGATTCATCTACTGCAATTCTAATAATATCTGGACTTTCAGTAGATGCAAAAACTTTCCGGATAATTTCTTCAATATCGTTTACAGCATCAACATCAGCGTATAGGACTAGGTAGCCCAAATTCCTAGAAGCAATCTCTCTTAGTCTATTGAGAATCTCTCTTCTTGCCCTATTCAGCCTATCTTTTGTGATATCTAGGACAATAATCCTCTTATCGATATCGAATGTCGTTATCCAATCATGATATTCAGTCTCAGTTTCAATGTACCTAGTCATAGCTATACCTCTAGCTACAGATCTATAGACATCTCGCAAAACTTTAATTAGGAACAGAATGTATTCATAGCGAGCATTCCTAGGCTTTAACGCTAATACAATCTTTGGGCGATCATCAACTACGTGAATAAGTCTACTAACACCATTACCAAGCAACCTCTTAAGCAATTCCTCAAGATTGATGTTTTTGAATTCATTAAGACCTGCAATTGTATCTTCATACTCTTTGGGTTTAGCAACGGTGAGCACACGTTCAAGAAGAGCTTTGGCATTTACAAGATAAAGCAATGACTTAGCGGAGCTTTGTTGAGCTATAGAAGTGACTAACTCTCTAACTTTAGCATCTCTCGAGTTCTTAAAAGAAAACTTTATGAACAATAATTTTGTCTTTAACTTAGCTTCTTTAGAGACACTTTCATCTAGAAGCTTCGTTTTAACTACCTTCATTTCTCTAATGATCTTGGATACGTCTATCTGTTGAATTCTAATGTTTGTGTGAGTTTCTATGTCGCTAGAAGGTGTGAATCTAGGTTTTGTTATGGAGAGTTCTCTAAATTCTATTCTAGGCCAATACACAATGTTTTTAGCGTGAGTTTCTCTAGCGATACTTGAATCCAGTGATCCTACTGTAGAGCGAGAGTATTTTCGGAATACATCTTTTATGGGTAGAATGATCATCTCTTTCTCATACTTTACCTCCCTTACTTCTTTTTCTATATGCTTGTCTATAGCTAGGTACTTCAATACCTCTCTACCAAGCTTCGTAGCTACATAAGATCTAGACACATCTTTCATTACTAGAGGTCCTAGTTTATCGAGATAGTACTTAAGTGTCTTAGAATCCCTAATATCACAGCGCCTCATAATCTCAATAATCTC
>CAZUDD010000027.1:0-11369 GCA_964619665.1 uncultured Desulfurococcaceae archaeon
AGATAACACCATCTTCAAAACTATAGTTTGCACCTAGAAGACCTTCGGCAACACCTTTGGATTCAATCAATTTCTCTGTGTACACAGCACTTCTAAACATTTTTTCAAAGAGTTTTGAACTCCAATCACGATTACCTGTAACCCTATATATTCTTGAGTATAGCCATAGTGCTTGTCCATAAGCATCATATTCCTCGATAACTGTATCACCAATTCTAAGACCCACAAATCTTCCCTGAGAATCCATCATATCTATCAATAGATACTCAAAGTACTTCTTAGCAAGATCTTCAAAACCTAGATACAGAGCTGCAGATACCATGTATGCTGAATCTCTAACCCATCTACCATGGTATATCGTTGGACCTGGTGTAAAACCTCTTGAATCAGCAAGAGAAAGCAGCACTGTTATCGAGGTCTTCAACAGATAGTTTATCCATGGATCATCGACAACAGGATAAGAGACCTTCTCTATATAGAATCTCCAGATCTTCTCTGCATCAACATCCTGTTCCACAAAATTCTGTGAATCTGGTGTCTTAACGAATAGATCTACACTGGATCTTCTAAACTCAAAAACAGCAAATGGAATACCCAGAACAGATGTTGTACTATCATTGTTTTCATAGTGTTCACCCTCAATAGCTTCAAGTGGTGTTTCATCTCTATCTATAGACGATAACAACCATCTATCTGGATCAACACCAAACTTTATATATGGAGAGTTATCAACGTAGAGAACACGATTTCTATATGTGAGAGATCTATTTACAACAATGTCGCTACAACCAATTGGTGATACAACAATGTATAGAGTGTCTATGTTTTGAGTCTCTATATAGATCTTAAACCCATAGTTATCATCTCTAGATAGAGGTTCTACAACTTCTACAAATTTTGAATTACCGTAGAACCACTCAATAACATGTTTTGGAGGTATAGAGCTATGATCTATATACGCTCTCTTAGTACCAACATCGTCGTCAAGAGAGTATATGTTGTAGTGTATTCTAATCCATGGAGCTACATAGGCAAATCCTCTTAGATATACCTCACCATCTGGACAAACGATAAGCTCATAGTCTTTACCAGGAATACCACAAGCACTCCAATTTCTATAGATATAGTTCCAGAATGGCCCTACTCTGTGAATACCACGTCTTCTAAGTTCTCTAATCCATTTAGGGTATTTCCATTTTGGATATAGATCGAATAGAAATGTGTAGAAGAGTGCATCAATAGCTCTCTTCTCTGGTTCTAAGAGGAAATCCTTTACGTATGCACCATATCTACGAAGTATCCATTCTCTTCTTGAACTCCATACATCTGGTAAAGCCATGGATAACCCCCTATCTCTACACATATATAGTTCGCTTGGTGTTTCACTAAATATCGTAATGTATATCTGTAGAGAATGGCTTTCGTATCAAGCATTTTTTACTCAGCAAAAATTAGGAGATAGTGTCCAGTAGGGGTGTCTTCATGAGAAAGCTCTTAGTTCTTCCATTATTAACTGTGTTAATACTAACACTAATGCCATTCATACCAGCAACACCAGTAACAGTAAAGGCATCTCCAGAAGAACTCGTAATAAATGTAACTGATCCTGTAGGCGATGATAAGGGTCCTGGATACTATGGATATCCAACCGAAGCTGTATTCGTACCTGGAGTATTCGATATCGTTGGATTCGAGGTCTATAACTACACAGATGTACTACAGTTTAGAGTTTATGTGAAAGAGTTAGGAGGTAATCCATGGAATGCCTATAACGGATTCTGTCTACAGTATGTACACATATACATACAGGCAGTATTAACCACAGGTAATGTACCAGCTAGAACAGATACCTTTGGACTCAACGTAATGTTCAGTAAAGAATGGGCTTGGCACTACGCACTACTCATCGCACCTTGTTGGGAGTCGCCACCAGTACCAGCACCACTTGGTCAATGTACTGTTATCTACACACCATTTGGAGCATATGTACAGGATGGTCTAATCAATGTTACAGCAGATAACGTAACAAACGTAATCATAGTCAATGTCAGTAAGACCGTGTTCTTCGCAGCTAACTTCAGTAAAATAACTGATTGGAGATTCGTTGTAATGCTTACAAGCTATGATGGATTTGGACCAATGAGAGTAAGACCAGTAAGCGTCGATGCTGGCCCATGGGTAATCTGGGGTACTGCTAATGCAACCGAAGAACAGAAGATAAAGGTTGCTAAGGCAATAACTCTAGGTATTGAACCTAGAGTTATGGATATAGCTATATACGCACCAGAGTTCCCAGAGGGTATTTCAGCAGAGTTACAGTATGCATGGCTAGACAGCTATAACCCAGATGCTAGATTAATGGCTATTATACCACCAACAGTAGTAATACCAACCGTAACATCAACAGTAACCGAAACAGTAACAACTACAACACCAACAACAATAACAAAGACCGAAACCAAGACAAGCTATGCAACTGTAACAAGCACTACAACAGCCATAACAACAACAACAGCTACCAAAACCGCGACCACTACCAAGATTGAGACAACAACTGCTACAACAACAATACCAACAATAAACATACCAGTAACTGCTGGTATTGCAATAGCTCTACTACTAGTTGGTATCGGTATTGGATACGCAGTTAAGAGGAGATAACCTTAAACCACATCTAGTTTAATTCAACTCAAATCTTTTTTTCTTTACAAAAACTCAATTCTAAGACATATCGAATAGAAATCAAGTATTTTTATGTGTTTAAACCCCTGTATATGAGGGTGAATCTAGGTGAAGATCCCAAGACTTGCTATATTAATCTCTATCCTTACAGTTCTAGTACTATCCATTGCTACACCATCAATACATATTCTTCTAAGTCAAGAAACAAAGCCACTCTACGTAATATTTGTATGGCACTATCACCAGCCATGGTATTACGCAGCTAATGAAACATACTTTGTATTACCATGGGTTAGAATGCATAGTGTTGGAAACTACTTCAAGATGGCCTATATACTGTCAAAGTATCCTGATATCAAAGTAACATTCACATTCTCAGGATCACTGCTATACCAGTTACTGGACTATCTGAATGGCACTATGGACTATAGAGAGATCCTATCGTGGAAAATAGCTAATGGAACTGAGCTCACTATAGATGAAAAGTTCTCTATGCTTGTAATGCCTGGTGGTTTCTTCGACATTAATTGGAAGAGAATTGTTGATGTAGTGCCTAGGTATAGAGAGCTTAGAGATCGTGCACTTGAAGCACTACAGAAATACCGTGAACTACCAGAAGAAGAATACAAGCTAAAAGTAGTTTCAGAGTTTACTGATCAGGACTTTCTCGATCTAGCAGTACTCTTCAACTTATTCTGGATTGATCCACAGGTACTCAAAGATCTTTATCCAGATCTCTACGATCTTAGACAACAAGCTCTTACAAATGAGTCTATACACTTTACTAGAGATCAGCTAAAACATATACTTGAAGTTCATAGAGACATAATGTCTAGGATCATACCCATATACAGAGAGCTATTGAATCACAGTCAGATAGAGATAATCCCAGTACCCTATAGCCATCCACTAGCACCAATACTAACAGATTTTGGTTGGAGAGATGATTTAGCAGTACATGTTGAGAAAAGCATTGATTTGTTTAGAAAGGTATTCAACTATACACCTGTTGGTGTATGGCCAGCAGAACAAGCTGTTAATCAGTTTGTTCTTGAGGTGTTTAGTGAAGAGGGATTGAATTGGACTGTAACTGATGAAACACTGTTACAGAAAGCTGGTCTTAATCCAGCTGATCCAGAGATAGGTATGAGAGTATGGTACACTGTTATCAACGGTAAGAAGTTCTATGTATTCTTTAGAAATCTAGAGCTAAGCAACCTCATAAGCTTTGAATACAATAAATGGGATTCTAAGAAAGCAGCACAAGACCTTGTGAATAGGTTATTGTCTCTTGCACAGAAAAGCGATGGAACAAACGTTGTCGTTATAGCTCTCGATGGTGAGAATCCATGGGAATGGTATGAAGAGTTCGGCGATGTATTCCTCAACGAACTCTACTCATTGTTAGAACAGTATCAGAGTCAAGGAGTGTTAAAGACTATTACACCACATGAATACATAGAGATGTTCTCTGACAAAGCTAAAGAATTACCTATAAAGACGTATCCATATCTAGATCTTGAGAACAGGGATATTGCTGATATACCACTAAGCTATACCGTAGATGCATATACACAACTACCTAGAAAACTAGTTAATGCAAGTGTACCTGAAGGTTCTTGGGCTGGTGGTGAACTAGCTATATGGATTGGTCAAAGACAAGAAAATGCTGCTTGGATGCTCTTAGCTAAAGCACGTGAAGATATACTGAGAGCTCTCAATACAACAAGTATTGTTGAAGCATATCAGGTTAATCCAAGAGCTATAGAGTACCTATTGAGAGCTGAAGCTAGTGATTGGTTCTGGTGGTATGGTGGTGATGCTGGAGGTGGATTCCCAACAAACATACTATTCAAGACATTTCTTAGAAGAGCATATGAAGAAGCTGGTTTAGAACCACCACCATATCTAAAGACATTGTTTAACCCAGATGCAACACCTATATGGGTTCTAAATACAGAGGTTCCAACACCACCAAAGAAGTTACCTAAGATTGATGGTTCTCTAGGTATCGATGAATGGGTTGAAGCACTAAATATGAGTATTGGTGTTGAATACATCTCTAACGTTCTTCTAGCACCAACACCTAGTGAGCTATACATAGCTATAGTGCCTGTAAACAAGTCAGTTCTAAGCAATGAGAGTATAGCCATAGCGATATACTTCACAACTCCAAGAAGAAGTGTTAGTCCATATCACTTAGGCTATAATGCGTTTCCAAGATATGAAGAGGTTGATCTAGGTATAGGTCTATTCTATGAATTGATAGTATTTCCATGGAATTCAACAGCAATAGTATCTGCTGCTGATGGTCGTGGTGGTTGGTTATCACTATTCTGGATACCAATAGCTGTTGGTGATGTAGTTGAACTCTCTATACCATGGACATACCTAGCACTAGAACCAGGAGATACTAGCTATGTAACTGTAGCTGTGTACTACAACCATCATATAGTTGAAACTGCAACAAGACTGGGTATGGTGTATCAAATACAGGTACCTAGAGCTGTTGCTGCTGTTGGTGCAAAGGTAGTGTTTGAAATGAATGATCCTGAAGGAGATGACGATGGTGCTGGAGGCTATGTATATCCAAAAGCTGAGTGCTTTAAACCAGGAGTCTTCGATATGCTGAAATTCAGAGTTCTCGATGTTGGAGATAAGGTAGTCTTTGAAGTATTTGTCAAGAATCTAGGTGGTAATCCATGGAATGGGCCTAACGGATGGTCTATGCAGTACATACACATATACATACACACAACACTCAACATAACTGGTAGAACAGATACCTATGGACTTAACATCGAGATAGATCCAGAGTATGCATGGCATATAGCACTACTACTAGCACCAGGATGGGGCTCTGATCCAGTACCAAAAGGTGAAAGAGCAGCACTATACTACTACAATGATACAGTTGTTGTACAGGATGGAAAGTTTATTGTTTATGCAGATCCAGCTAGAAATGCTATCGTAGCTGAGGTATCCAAAGACCTACTACTCGATATTGAACACATAGAGAATTGGAGCTATGTAGTAGCACTAACAAGCTATGATGGATTTGGACCAATGAGGATAAGACCATTTGGTGTTGAAGCTGATGTATGGGTTGTTGGTGTTGGAGAGAAACATGCTTATGCAGTACTATACAATGTTGTACCGAGAGTTATGGACTTACTAGCACCAACAGCTGAAGAACAGTACAAGATGTTGTGTAGCTACTACATCAACGTAACAACAGGTGAAGCAAGACCAGCTATTGTTCGTGGATATGGACCACAAGCACTAGCAGCACCACCAACACCAACAACTACCACAACAACAGTAACACAAACAATAACAACAAGCTATTCAATAACAACGACAACTACATTAACAACGACTAAAACAACAACAAAAACTACAACAAGTATCTATACATCGATTAGCAGTATACCGATAACAAAGACCAAGACCGAGACAATAGCTAGAATAGCTATGGAATCACTAATAGCGTTTAGTGTTGGTGCATGTGCTGTAGGTATTGCTATTGGCATAGTATTGACTAGAAGAACATAGTGAAATACTATATAGAACCTTTTTTATCTATACCTACATCCCTACAATATTTTTGTACCCTAAACACATATTATCGTAGACCCGACCAGTCCTGAGGTCGGTATTTTGGCTAGGGTTAGACTTGTAAATGTAACTAAACGTTTTGGTAAAGTTGTTGCTGTTGACCATATAAGCTTTGAAGTTAGAGATAGAGAGTTCTTTGCACTTCTTGGACCTTCTGGTTGTGGTAAAACAACAACACTTAGATTGATTGCAGGTCTAGAGATTCCAGATGAAGGAGAGATATACATTGACGATGTACTCGTAAACTATGTACATCCAAAAGATCGTGATGTAGCAATGGTATTTCAAAACTATGCTCTGTATCCACATATGACAGTATTCGAGAATATTGCGTTTCCATTAATGGTTAGAAAGAAAGAACTTGGATTGACTAGAGAAGATATTAGGAAACGTGTTATTGAGGTAGCTAAACTTCTAGGAATTGAAGAGCTCCTCAATAGGTATCCACATCAACTTTCTGGTGGTCAACAACAGAGAGTTGCTTTAGCAAGAGCGTTAGTTAGAAGACCAAGAGTATGGCTACTAGATGAGCCATTGAGTAACCTTGATGCAAAGCTTAGAATGCAGATGAGAGCTGAACTAAAGAAGCTACAGAAGAGTTTGGGTATCACGACTATTTATGTTACTCATGATCAGGTAGAAGCTATGTCTATGGCTGATAGAATAGCTGTTATGAATGAAGGAAAGATTCTTCAGGTAGGAACACCAGATGATCTATACTATAAACCGAGTAATACCTTTGTAGCTACATTTATTGGAGCACCACCAATGAATCTTCTACACTGTGAACTACGTGAAGAAGCAGATGGATACTATCTATACTGTCCTGGATTCAAGAAGAGATTAGATGATGAGATCGCTAAGTTCATCGTTAATCAGGGTTATGGACCAAAACTACTCCTAGGAATAAGACCAGAATTCATAAAGATATCTAGAACAAAAGAGAGTCCTGAAGCTATTGAAGCTAAGGTATTCGTTACAGAACCACTTGGTTCAGAAGTTATCGTTAATGTTGAGATTGAGGGAGAACTGCTGAAGATCAGAGCTCCACCAGGTTCAAGATATGAAATGGGAGAAACAGTCTACATAACTATCGACTGGTCAAAAATCGTGTTATTCGATGAAAAGACACAAAAAGCTATTGTTTAACGAGTATTCTCCAATCCATGGGGTCAATACATAGAGACTCTAATCCAGTACCATTGATAGGATCTACATAACCTTTACCCCTAAAATCAATACACACAGTATCCTCGAGAGATACAATAGCAACTACTTCACACTCCCTATACCATCTTCTGATAGTTATGGACATAGCGTTAACTGGATATATATCGAAGAACCCATATCTAAGACAATGATATCTCTTTCTAAGATCGATAAGAGATTTAATCAACTTAAGGAGATGTGTATCCCAAAGATCTCTACTCCAAACCATAACACCTCTACATTCAGGATCTCTACCACCCTTCAAGCCTATTTCATCGCCATAGTATATAGACGGGGATCCAGGGAGCATAAAAAGCAGTACATAGAGAATTTCAAGACATTTTCTAGGATTAGAACAATGCTCTTCAACAATAGTTCTTATTCTTGGAGTATCATGACTACTCAAGAGATTGTATAGAGAATTCATAGCATACAAAGGCATTGACAGATATAGCTCTTTAACCTTACTAGAGAACTTATTGGCATCAATGGATCTATACACCACAAATTCAAGTAGAAGACTTCTAAGATCATAGTTCATAGCAGAATCCATATAAATACCTATGGGGTAGTGCTTAACACCAATACTAATCTCATATATGAGAACAGCATCTCTGTTGATACTCTTTAAAAACCGATATAGTCTCTCCATAACATTATCAGGTAGTGCATGTCCAACATCAACTCTATAACCATCAACCCCCAACTTAATCCAGTACTCCATAACCTCCTCTATATACTTAACAACATCGTTATAGCTATGATCAAGTCTAGCTAGTTTCCATACACTAAGAAAAGATTCGTAGAATACAGAGGGAAGAGCTCTATTGATATGATTAACACAGTTCTTCTCAATGAAGTCTCTGAGTATATCAATAGTCTCTCTATCTACTTCAGATATATCGTCAACAAGAACTTTAAACCATTTCCAGTATATAGATCTAGAGCCTTTCTCTAAAATATCTCGAAACTCTTTACTACATACAGATAGATGATGAACTATTAGATCGAGTACTACCTTTATACCATTTCTATGGAGAACATCTACTAACTCTTTAAAATCGCCTATTGAGCCTAGAACAGGATCGATTTCTCTATGATCAACAACATCGTATCTATGATAACTTGGAGCTAGATATATAGGTGTTAGATAGACTGCCTCGACACCTAGATCAATAATATGGTTGAGTCTCTCAATAATTCCCTTTATTGAACCTCCAATCTTAGTTCTAGGTCTTGGTTTGTTATAGAGTTCTGGCTTGTCGATACCATAGCTATCAGGAAACAATAGATAGTATACCGTTCCAAACCACCATCTATGTTCATCAACTCCATGGATATGATCTACAGCTATATACTCATCACTATACGGTCCATGAAAACCATACACAATCTCTTTTCTATCATGATACAGATAGAATCTGTATGCTTTAACATCATCTTTTAGAAGTATCTGATACCAATCTCTATAATCATCTCTTAGATAGCGATCCATTAGAGCTCTCTTCTTTTCACCACGATTATCTATATACTCGATTTCAACATAATCAAACTCTTTTCTAACTGTCTTCAACCTTATGACTGTGTACTCCAGGTATCTGTGTATGTAGGAAGGATCATGCTCATCATGAACAACTAGATCAAGATGAATGCCTCCTTCGTTGATAGCTTTAGAGTATTGATCTAGACCAACAATAGCTATTGATAGAACTAGTCTTAGATCTGAATCAGGCCAAAAACGAAATTCAGCTTTAACTGGATTCTCATGATCTAAGACATAGTGAATACCATTTAGTACGTATGCATATGGATACACATCATCCCATAGATAGACTCTAGCTCTTGCTCTACCACCATGAATACCCATAACAATTCTTCCTGGATACATAGACGTAAATGTCGATACAAGATATACTCTCTTAATACCTTGCTTTATCGGATAGCTAAATTCAACTAGATATTTACCAAAACGATTCCTACCCAGTTTCACTCGCTCTAACACACAATACATGTAAGCTACAACCTTTACAGAGATACTACAGCTCACATTTTTAACAACTATTACCCTAGTATTAGAGGGGGTGCAACCCATGACTATTTCTCGTGGTATTAGTAGAGCTGCTGCAGCTGTTATCGCTATTGTGATAGCTGTTGCTGCAATTGGTGTAGGTGTATACTACTTAACAAGACCACCAGCAGCACCTTCTACAACTACTCCCACGCCAACACCTACAACAACTCCAACACCAACAACTACTCCAACAATTACTACACCAACAACTACAACAATAACAACCCCCACTACAACACCAACAACAACCCCCACGACTACTCCAACACCATCACCAACACCTAGCCCAACACCGACAATGCCAACGATAACGATAGGTACTAGTACTATTAGAGTATCAAAGGAATTCTATGACTTTGTAATGAAGGTTAAGAAGGGTGAAATACATGTAAAGATAAACTTCTGGACTTCAATGATGCCATTCGAAGTAGAGGTTATGAAGAAAGTTGTTCAGAAGTTTATGGAGGAGTATCCCGGTATTGAAGTAAACTACCAGAATGTTCAGCAAATGAAAGAAGCTATCAAAGCAGGTGTTCTCGTAGGTGATATAGAGAATACTGGACATGTATTCACATGGGCTCATGACTGGACAGGAGAACTTGCTGAAGGAGGATACATCATACCCTTGGATAAGTATCTACCTCCAGAAACAATAATGGATCTAAAAGTACAGTTCATGACACTAGCTTACTCTGCTGGTGAATACAAATTACATCTATATGGACTTCCATGGGCAGCTGAGGCAATAGCCTTAGTATGTAATGCTGATCTAGTTCCAGAACCACCAAAGACATTTGCTGAACTAGAGGAGATAATGCAGAGATTCTATAACCCCGAAAACGAAACCTATGGTATTGCTTATCAGATAGATCCATACCATGTATATCCATTCGTAACAGCATTCGGTGGATATTACTACGATGAAGAGACAGATACTGTTGGTGTAAACAGCAGTGGTACCGTAGAAGGACTCAAGTTCTTCATACAACATGTACTCAAATACATGTACACGGCAGATGTAGGTCATGAAGCTCAGCTAAAACTATTTGAGGAAGGAAAAGCACCCTGTATAATAACAGGACCTTGGAATATACCGAGAATTAGACAAGTAGTTCCACACATATACGTAGTACCAATACCACCAATAGATGATAGGATACCAAAGCCATTCTCGGGAATTAAGCTGTTATGGATTACAAAAGTTGTTGAACAGGACAAGAATGTGCTATACGCATCAATTCTATTCGCAATATGGTTCTCACTAAACGATGAAACGCTAAAGCTATTGGTAAGAGAAGCAGGATTCATACCAGTAAAGCTATCAGTTATAGACTATGTGAGAGAGCATGCTGAGGAACTACCCATAGTGATGGGATTTGCACAAGCAGTAGCTAACAGTGTACCAATGCCAAAATCACCTAAGATGGCATATGTATGGGGTCCAGTAGCTGAAGCCGTAAGCGCTATAATAACTAAATACAATGAGGAAGGACTTGAAGCAGCTGTTAACGCTGTAAAACCACTTCTTGATGAAGCACAGGCTAAGATCTTAAGTAGTTTAGCAGGTTCGTAACCTCCTTCTCTTTTTGAAATTCAAAACATTACCTTTTTTACTCAAAAGTATTAATCCCTCAGAGGGTACTGGGTGTAGAACTTTATGAGACGTAGACGTAAGAGTCCTGTTCTAAAATTGTATCCAGCTAAGGTAGCTCTATGGCTTGTTATTCCCAGTATAATACTCTATCTATTCTTTACTATATGGCCAATAACATACTCTATATACATAGCC
>CAZUDD010000028.1:0-11341 GCA_964619665.1 uncultured Desulfurococcaceae archaeon
ATATCGCGCCGATACCAGCAACATATGACTTAATTCTATCTATAATTTCTGCGAAGAAACCTCGAAGAATAGCTGTACTAGGGATAAATAATGAGAATAGCCATGAGCATACAAATACCGTACTAAGTACGTACACTGATAGTGTTATTGAAAAGAGTATAATGTGAGTTAAACTCCATGAACTGATAATATTGATTACAATTGTGTTTAGTAATTCTGATAAAGCTAGTGCATGTATAGCTATATACGTAAGTAATGCTATGAGGTTCTTGTAATAGGATTGCATAGCGATCATGCACCCCAATACCTTGCATAGAATCTATATAATGATAGAGTAACTTCATCATAGTCAAGCTGATTTCTCTGAATAAGTTCATCAAGAAACTTCCTTCTCTCATTAACTATGTTGGCTAGATCATCATGTGCTGATCCCAAGATTATTGAAGCTTTCTTTAATAGTTCAGATCTTTTAACAATATCCCAAGGATCATTCGGTAATATTTCATCAAGTTCAGGATCCCAATAGAAAATCCTTTTCCAACCATCCTCACCATACTCATATACAGCAACGACTCTACGTACATAGTGTTTAAGCTTCTTATGATATACCTTAGATACAAATATGAGTGAACCCATGTTTATAGTGAACATTGTGAAGAGGTCTTGAGGTAGAAGATTTCGCAATGCCATAAGGACTTCTTCTGGTGTTGATGCATGGAATGTAGATGCAGATCCAGATCCAGAAGCTATGGCTCTAATCAGTGCCTCTATTTCTCTACCTCGTACTTCACCAACGACTATGATGTCGGGTCTATATCGTAGAGCATCTATAGCTAGCTCAAACAAAGATGTGTTTTCATTACTATAGAACTTAACGACTCTATTCCTAGGTAAAACAATTTCAGGGACATCTTCAATCACTACAATTTTGTATAGTGGATGAGATAGCATTAAGAATGCATTGAGTAATGTTGTTTTGCCTGTACCTGAAGCACCAATCACCATATAGAACTTCTTCGTATCATTCAATATCCATACATAGGAAGCTAGTAATGACGATATCATAGAATCTTTAATCAACTTTGTAATAGATAGAGGTTTCAAGGGAAATCGTCTAACATTGAATACAGGACTTTCTGATACAACACCAATTGATGCTGAGACTCTGAATCCTTCCGGTAGCATTGCATGAAGTCTTGGATTAACTATACTGATATTCTTATGTGAACGAAGTGCAAATCTCATAATCAATCTTTTAACCTTATCCATGCTAGAGAATATGATATTGGTGATTAGAGCTCCAGGTACAATACTATCACTATAGTTTCTATGAACTACTGTTACTGGTTTATCCCAATGACATAACTCTATATCTTCAATATTCTCATCAGACATAGGAACAGTAAGCTCGGAATACTTTGATTCTCTAACAATGTAGTACCACAGCTTTTCAACACTATCTTCAGATACATTAATGTCCAGCTCTTTTAATGCAGATTTGAATCTACTAAACAATCTATAATCATTTTGACTATCAAGTGTGGAAAGCGTTATGTAGAGATACTCCTTTAACTTTACATATACTCTATAAAGATCACTGTTTAGTGATGGTTCATCGATTATGTAGAAGCCAATACCTTTACTTTTGTCAATGTATATCGAGACTTTTGCACAAGCAATGCCTAGACTGTCTATACATACATTATAGCTATCGATAACCGATAGATTGTCTGAGTATACATTTAAAGTCTTTCGTATATCCTCACTTGACAAAACTTTAATGCTATGCTCAAATACATTCAATACCTTAGGATGCTTATGGCCATTTCTCTTTCTATTCAGCGCTATTAACACTACACCCTAAACTCAAGGATATTAATAAAATGGTGAGAGGGTAGCCTGAAACTGATAATTAGCTATTCATTGTATCATTTTGAATATGGCTTTAAACATATCTTCAGTTATGTTTCTATAGCTTAGTGGTGGATTCAAGATAAGTCTATTCTTTCTCAACTCCTCCAGCGATATGTATCTATGGAATTTATGTATGTCTCCTATCTTGATAAGTATTAACTTTCTGTTACTTAACTCGTAGTGTTGACGAACAAAATCCCAGTTTTCTTCATCGAATTTTGTACATATTCTCGTAATACATTGTTTTATATAGTTGTATTTACCCACAACTACATCTTTAACTCTGAACATACCGATGATTGCTTTGATAGGTGTTGATGCGTATATCAATACTATATCGTTTATGTTGATGTTTCCAAAGTATGTACGTACTTCACAGTCTTTCTCATTATTGATTATTTTGAAAGCATAGAGTGGTTTGAAAGACATCAGTATATACCTTGACATTATAGCACCTCAGCGATGGGGCTTAATCATCACTATTCAGTAACCTACCCTCTCATCACCGTAGTTTAACTACTATCTAGAACCTTTAATTGCTTTACAATGTGCGTGTATTAAAGAATTCATGTTAGTGAAGTATTTGGTGTAGTTGTTGCGTTTAGTAATAGTAAGAATTGAATCTCCGGGAGTGCTTGTAGAACGCATCTATAAACATTTGAAGGAAATTATAAAACGAGAAAGAATAACCAATGTTAAATACCTTATATCAACACCAAAAAGTATTGTGATAGCTTTCATGGAGTCTCCCTTAATATCGTTCATAGTCAAAAATGTTGAACAGGAGATAAGTAAGAACTATAGAGTGAAAGTACTTGTCGAAGAACAACGTATGATTTCGATATAGTTATAACGAGGTTATAACAGATATTCTCTAAGGTGTTAATCCATGAGTGGAAATAGCAAGATTAGAGTTGAGGATGTTATTGAGGTATTGAAGAGCGTACACGATCCCGAAATACCAATAAATATCTATGATCTTGGTTTGGTCTATAAAATAGAAATAAAAGATGAAGAGATCTATGTTGAGTTAGGATTAACATCACCT
Source organism: uncultured Desulfurococcaceae archaeon (assembly GCA_964619665.1). Taxonomy (GTDB): domain Archaea; phylum Thermoproteota; class Thermoprotei_A; order Sulfolobales; family Ignisphaeraceae; genus CAZUDD01. The sequence goes on from CAZUDD010000028.1 coordinate 2,963, forward strand.
TTCTGTCCATTAGCTAATATACTGCCACTACAGGTTGAACATGCCTTAAAAACAAAGTTTCCTAATGCGAAAATCAGTATAAAGTTAAATCTTGAAGAGTTATGGAGTCCAGAAAGAATGACACCAGAAGGAAGAGCTAAATTCAAGGAATTATTCGGATATGATCCACTAGAAAAAACTACTTAATAACTGTTCTATGTAGAGTTTCGACCCATGATACGGTTATTCTACGTACAAATGATGTCATAAGTCTTACAGCATTTATCATATCGTCGAGATCTAGTACCTCAACCGAAGAATGTATATACCTAGTAGGTATTGAGATAACAGCTGCTGGAACTCCTTCTTTGTTCAATGCTATGACGCTAGCATCTGTAGTTCCTCCTGGTGCTACCTCTAGCTGATACGGTATATTCTCTTCTTCAGCAATCTTAATTAACATCTCTACAAGTCTTGGATTAGCAATTAAACCTGTAGCTGCTCTTCCATCAGCAATCTTTATCGCTGGTCCCTTACCTAATCGTGCAATCCATTCATGTTCTGGAACTCCTGGAATATCGTTTGCTGCTGTAACATCGATTGCCAACGCAATATCAGGTGATATAGAGAATGCTGCAACTCTTGCACCTTTAAGACCAACTTCTTCTTGTACTGTGGCAACAGCATAGACATCTAGTTCTTGTCCTTCTATAAGTTCAAAACTTTTGAGGAGAACAGCTAGACCAGCTCTATCATCTAGAGCTTTGCCGGTAACACGCTTATCTCCTAAGAGAACCAGCTCTCTATCGAATACAGCTATATCACCAACATTAATACCCATTGAGAGAACTTCATCCTTAGAGCTAGCACCAACATCAATGAAGAGCTCCTTCATTTCAGGAATTTGACGAGCTTCTTCTGGCTTTATTAGATGTGGAGGCTTTAACCCTATAACACCGCGATAGATATGTCCCTTTCTAGTCTTAACAATTACACGCTGAAAAACTAAATTCCTTTCTGGAAGTCCACCAATAGGTAATGCACGTAGAAATCCCTTGTCGTCTATAGCCGATATGAATAAACCAACTTCATCCATATGTGCAGCCAACATTATCTTCTTTCCACTCTTTGATCCTTTCTTCAAAGCTATTACATTACCCATAGAGTCAATCCATACACTATCAGCAATATCTCTAAGATAGTCAACTACTATGTCTCTAACATTCTCTTCAGCACCTGAAGGACCTAAAGCATCACATAGTCTCTTTAGTAAAACAAACATTTCTTCACGTTGAATTCTAAATTTCATTATCGATCCCTTTATAATGATCGAATACCAACAATATAAGCTCAGCTTTATTTTAGGAACTAACAATATATGAGTAGATTGGTGAAAACAGTGTATGCTCCTATCGAAACTCTATCGATAGTTAGAGAACATGCAGAAAGACTAGAAAAAGAACTGATAGCACTTGCAATGAAGACTCCTCTAGGTATAGCTCGATCAACTTTTCTAGATATGGCACTGGAAAAGATTGCTGTAACAGAGATTGTTAGAGCCTTGATAAGAATTCTTGATAAATATAGCTATCTGTTGCGTATACCAAGAACTAGTATAGAATTAAAGCATAGAGAAGTTCTAGAGACTATTCTAACTAAAGTTGTTGAATTAACAAAGCAACAACAAACCTCAGTAGAAGTTCTAAGAAATACTGTGAGTTCTATTGAGTATAGCTACGTTAGAGAACTTATACAAACAGTATTAAGCATTGAAGAGAGGATACTGAAGAGACTTGAAGATTTGGAGAAGAAGCTCAGAGAGGAGATTCTCCATACAACATGACTTAACGTAGATGGTGTTTCACAATCATTCTCGATAATCTGTCAGCTTGATAGATGGGCTCTGGTAATGGTCTTCCAGATAACCAAAACTTCTTCGCAATAGCGAGAGCTGTATCAGCATTACATCTATTGCCTATGGTTACATAAACTTCCCTCTTATCGAATTTTATGACATAACCAACCTTCATGTTGTATACGTATAGTTCACGTAAATTTCCTTCACCTCTAACTTCACCAAATAACTTCTTTTGCGCAATACCAATACTTGGAATATCCAGTGCTAAACCTATGTGTGTAGCTATACCAGCCAATCTTGGATGGGCTAGTCCATGACCATTAACCATAACCACATCAACACGATTAACTTTCTCAAGAAGTTTCTTTATAGCGGTAATCATTATTGGTGCTTCTCTAAAAGCTAGAAGACCAGGTATGTATGGTACATGAACTCTCGATTTTATAGCTATAGAAGCTACTATATCCAAGTGCTTGTTTATAGCAACTGCTACAGCTACACCTATATCTCCACGATAACTCACATCAACACCAACTACGGTTTGTATGGTATCAGGGCTAAGCTCTTCTATAGTGATATGTTTTGAGAATTGTTGTTGAAGTTCTATAGCCTTTGAAGGATTGAATATCGTGTTCTCAGCCTTAGACTAAAGGAACAAATTTTTCTTCAACACCTCGTGAAGTAACGATAGCTATATCTATTCCATCACCAGATACAGCATCTCTTGATGCAGCACCTTTGATAGCTTTAACAACTAAGTCAAAGGCTTTATCCATAGGCATGTCTTCCCTATACTCACTCTCGATTATACCTATGGCTATGGTTGCACCAGTACCTACAGCTGCATAGTTATCCTCTATTACTGAACCTACAGGATCGAGTACAAATAGATGTGTTCCTTCATCGTCTATTCCTCCTATTAGCACTTCTGAAAGAAATGGAAAGGACTTATAGCTGTATAGTATAGCTGAAAGTAGTTTAGCTGCAGCCCTTATCTTCATAGGCATCGATGTCAAAGTCTCTCTATACCTTACCTCTGCAGAGAGTATTCTACCTAATGTTTGAAGATCTGCAAATAGACCAGCAGCTGCAATTACCATTCTATCACTTATCTTAAAAACCTTCTTACCACGTCTACTCAGTATAAATCCACCATAACTAACTCTCTTTTCAGCCCCTAGAACTACGCCATCCTTAGTCTTAACTCCTACAGCTGTAGCACCTGTGCCAAGCCTTGCATAAGCCATACTTAACCCCATGATAAGAACTAAGAAGAACAATAAAAACTTTATAGATATAGGCATAGCTAGGCTAAACAAACTAATCCTGAAAGGTCTTCGTTGTATGGAGATAGAGTTGGAAGAATTCAAGGATATACTAAAGCACTATATCTATAGCTACGTATACAGAGGACTACCATTATTCACAAGAGAAACCATAGAGATAATTAGAGAGTTTATTAAAGGTCATAGAAAAAACATAACTCTCGATCTTGGATACAGCTATATAGAAGAAGATGAGATTCGCTATGTAGATGAAAACATATGTATCGACAATATATGCATAGACCTCGCTAAAATTTCGGAATGCACTAAAACTGAAGATCGTATTTGTGTATACGATATAGAATCAAATAGTGTATATCCCGCAACAATATTTGACTATACTACAAACAAATTCTATAAATTGAAATATCTGGGTCTTGGAGTACCAACAACGCTAGAAATCAGTGGTATTCATATGCATAGAATTACTGATACCAATCCTTATGAAGATGCAAAACTCAAAGTCTTAACACTAAGGCGATTAAAGAAAGCGATAGTGCTAGATACCTGTACTGGTTTAGGCTATACAGCAATCATGTTAAGAAAATATGGTGCTGAAATCGTAATAACATCAGAAATAGATGAAAACGTAATAAGTCTTTCTATGCTTAATCCATGGTCGAAAAATCTTCAGGATAAACGTATACTAACCCTGCATTGTGATGTCGTAAAAGTCCTAGAGTTACTACCCGATGAAAGTATAACACACATACTTCATGATCCACCGAGATTTAATATAGCTCCAAATCTCTACTCTATAGAAATATACAGAGAATTTTATAGAGTTCTTAAGTATGGTGGAAGACTATATCACTATACAGGTGAACCTGGAAAACACTACAAGACAAATCTTCTCAAAGGCATTAAATCAAGACTTGAAAAAGCTGGATTCAAAGTTTTGCGATGGGATGAACTATCTCAGGGGTTTATAGCTATAAAGATCTAGCTCTAACTTAAAGATTTCAAGGTATTCTCTAGGTATAGAACAACAACAATCGTAGAATGCGTTAATAGTACTACGTATACTTGGATGAGGATTTGCTATTCTAAGAATAGATCTGTATGTGGAAGCCAGAAAGTCTAGATCTTGCTTTAGTACTTGAGGTCTCATACATCCTAAGTATTTTTCTCCTTCAAATACCTTCTCAACAATGTCAAGATACTGTTTCAATTTGTTAATGAGTTTTCTTCTATAGTTAAGATCTCTACATAGATCCGTAACTATGGGGTCCATGTATACGAGAAGTGTTACTCTATCTAATCCTAGATCATTAATCATCTTCAGTTCGTCTATCAATATAGATGAATCTTTTTCTGGATGCCATAGATATACATGAGGTACTAGCCTAAGGTCATAACTTAACAAAGTTTGCAAAGTTTTGAAGTACATAGAGGTAGTGAAAGGACGTATTCTTGATGCTATGTAGGGATCCAACGTAAACTCATAGTCTATCACATCAAAGACTTCTTTAGCCAAAAACAGAATGTCTCTTCTATATTCAAAACCTAGATGACAAGTAAACACCATATTGAGTTTTTTCTTGATATCAGCAAGTAGTGGAAGAAAGTATTCAATATTTATCAATGTACCTCGTTTAGTAAAACCTCCACTAATTAGTGCACCTCTCATACCTGTTTTGAATAGATCATTAAATAGTCGTACAAGTTTCTCTGGATCCCTATAAGGACTTAAGTCATACATTCCTTTTAGGAAGTATCCTTTGCAATGTAAACAGTTTAAATAACATCTGGATCCCGAAAGTGAAAATACTCTAAACTTTCTCTTTATGACGAAGCCTAGTTTCATAGCTAGCACTGAGTAGTGTTTAATAGACTAAAAAGATAACCCTATAGATCTCAATTCCTTTTTAATACGATCTTCGAATTTTCTCAATAAGTCAATTGATGGAAAGTTGTATATAGGGCCATAAGGACTCTCATTATAGAATGGTCTATTACAATATGGACAACCAGAAGTCAATAATGCTTTGTCTATATCTATTGGAGGAACCTTCCTAAATTTAATTTTACCGTGTTTAAGCTCTATATAGTCGTATGGATTAAAGTCCATTTCTATTAATTGTCGTACTATCTGTAAAGCTCTGTAGATAGCTATGTCTATACCGGGAAATCGTTTAGTACCCTTAACATACGTGTAGTTAAACAATGCTATTCTAGCTCCAATCCGATGCAGAAACAACATAGTATCTATGAACTCCTTTATATCTTCACCTAGACCTGCTATTAGATGTACATAGACACTATATTTACCAAAGATCTCAATGGACTTCATTATGAACTCTATGTACGTAATCCAAGAATATGGTTTTTGAATCTTCATAAAGATTTGTGGTGATGAAGCATCAAGACCTATACCAATACAATCAACTCCAAGGTTTTTGAAAATCCTTATGTATCTTAGAGGTATTGGGGTAATGGATATGGATATAGGTATATCAGTACGTTCACTGAAGATCTTTGTCATTGCTATAAGTTCATCTATGAATCCTAACTTAATCACTGATTGAATACATATCCTCTTAAAGTTAGGTTTCACTACATACCATTGCCTTAGAACTGTGTCTAAGTCTATCAACGGCCATAGAACTCTCGATAACAGCTCTTTTGAAGATCTACTGTGCATCGATTGAGTACAGAACATGCAGTGAGCTAGACATCCATAAGGAGAGTATTGTAGGAAGTATGCTGTTGTAGGCTCTGCTAACAATTTCAATGACACTATTCCTAATTTAGCTAAAGTTCCAATAGAAGCTCTTATCTTCACATCTAAGCCCATATCACGAACATAGTTTATCAGCATATAAATATCGATAAGGTAGTAACATTGTTATAGAGATTATGTTGAAGCTGAGACTAGTAGTAGATCTTGAAGGAGCTTCAGCATACAAACAAATGGCTATAGATGAAGCTATGTTGATACTTCGTAATGATGGAATTATCGCTGATACACTTCGAATATACAGGTTTAAACCATCAGCTGTAACCATAGGCTACTTCCAGAGATTACATGAAGTTGTCAATATAGAGTTCGCTAGAAGTCATGGAATAGATGTTACTAGGAGATTTACTGGTGGTGGTGCTGTTTACCATGATAGTGAAGGAGAGTTAACATACTCAATAGCTCTAGCTATCTATGAACCCTTGAAGGATATTCAGAAGAGCTATGAATATATATGCAGAGGTATTGTTGAGGCACTCAATGTGTTAGACATAAAGGCAGAGTTTAGACCTATAAACGATGTAGTTGTACAGGAAAAGAAGATTTCTGGTAGTGCTCAAGCTAGAAAACAAAGAGCATTACTACAACATGGAACGCTTATGTATGCTACAAATCTAGACATATTAGCTCAAGTACTTAAGCCCCCTAAAGAGAAACTCATTTCAAAACATATAAGGGATATACGTGAACGTATAACAACAATAAGTATCGTTTTAGGAAGGTCAATTAGTACAGATGAGGTTTTAAAAGCATTAATACATGGTTTTAGAAAAGCTCTAAATGCAGAACTTTACGAAGATACATACACTGAGAAGGAACTGAGATTAGCAGAAGAACTTGAATCCAAATATAGAGATCCTAAGTGGATTAATAGAAGGTGATATACATAGCTGTAAAGACTATATCAAAAACATTTAGAATACCCAATGGCAAGACATTAACCATAGAAATGAAGATTGTTAACTGTAGGATAGTTGAGATAACTCTGTCTGGTGACTTCTTTGTTTATCCTGAAACAGCTATTGAAGAACTCGAAAATCTACTAAAGATGTGTAGTTCTATAGAATGCATTGAAAAAGCAATCGATAAGGTATTGAATAAAGCTACACCACTTGGATTTACATGGAATGACCTCAAAACGATATTAACTTCACTATATCATGAAGTATGTGGGATGAGATAGGCTCACCTCACTGATCGATGATGTAATGGGTGAGCTATTTCGACCCCCTTAAGCTATGTAGACACTTCTCAAAATCAACTTCAGGTCTAAACTCATATCTTTTACCATTGCTTAGAGTAAGAACCATTTCAACACAACTATAGCTTTCCTCAAATACTTTCGCTACATAGGCTACAGCAAGAAAATCATGTCTGATTATTCTATTCTTAACAATACCAAAAGTTATGACTCTATACACCTCTATGCCTTTATCTGTAATAGGCACTATATCGTGATACCACGATATGAAGTTCAAATTCTTTTCAGAAACCTCTATGCATATGAGAACATCATCTATCAAATTCTCGATTTCATCTAATCTATTAATTCTGTTCAGCAGCACCGGGTTCATCACGTCTCAGCGCTCAGCTATATCATCATGTTGTACGAAAAATCATACACATAAACCATATTCTCTACATGTATACTCCATACCCTTCTCAAAGGCTAATACATTCTTTTCTCTAATACTACCCCTACCAACTGTTGAGACTAGCTCTTTTAGCTTCTCAACGTCAAGCCAATTCTTCAGCAATGGTGTTGCTGCCCCCAGTATCACCATATTTGTTGCTTGAGGAAATCCTACATCTTTCAATGCTATATCTGATGCTGGCACAAGTATTAATCGTGATTCTCTAACGGTTTTCTTTAACCATTGAAGAGCTTGATCTTCGTTTACACGATTCATTACACCTGGTATAGCTGGATATATAATCTTTGTATTTGTAATTACGTAGCTATTGCTATTCACATATCTTAGATTACGTATAGTTTCTATCAATTCAGTGCTTATCAACATATCAGCACCACCAATAGGTATCAAAGGCGATGTAATTTCTGAACCTAGTCTAACATGAACTACTACACTTCCTCCACGTTGACTCATACCATGGGTTTCTGCTGCAAGTACGCTTAAGCCTTTAGATTTAGCTGCTTCTATTAGAAGTCTTGACAGAGTTAATAGTCCTTGACCTCCAACACCAGTGACAATAATATTCAACGAGTAGTACATGATCTACACCTATGTCCAGTACTTTAACCATTCTTCTCTGTTAAACTCTTTAGCTGGTCTAATTGCCTTTACTGGACATATGTCTACACAAACACCACAACCTGTACAGAGTTCTGGATCTATAATAGCCTTTCTATTCTCTGCAGATATCTGTCTAATAGCTGGACATGCAAACTTATTATAGCATATACCACAGCCTACACATTTATCTACATCAACTACATATAGAGGTCTCTCAAGACC
>CAZUDD010000029.1:0-10896 GCA_964619665.1 uncultured Desulfurococcaceae archaeon
TCTTTAGACATTGACTAGAATCGCCATAATGTCTTTCAATGTCTATACATACTCTATATGGTTTCCATTGACATGCATTCTCTAGAACATCTATGAAAGTACCATAAGCAACAACTAGAAGTTCTGTTAGATAACCAGAAAATCCCTGAACTTTTATCTCAGCACCATATAGATGATTCTTCTTCAGAAAATACTTTAGGATCCTTACTTCATCTCGTTGATCTCTTCTAAGCTTTTTGAGGATATACTCTGTATGGAAAGGTGTTCTATCGACAGCTGTAATTATTTCTGAAGCTTTTGAAACTTTGTATGCAGGTACAATATTTACTTCTAGGTTATTAACATATGCAACTATGTATGGATGTGTAGCATATCTAGTGGTCCATGGTATACCATTATTGTCAAGGATACTTCCAACGACATCAACAAAAGACTCTTTTATCCAATTCAAACTGATCTTTGATGGATTGAAAAGTACAAATACATCGAGATCTGTTTCACCACGAAGAAAAGTATCTTTTGCAACTGAACCCTGCAATGAGATTTCGTAATTGTTAGGGTTAACAAAATCGCGAAGACCTGTATCCAAAATTCTCTCTATAGATCTATATGTATTTGTAACGAGTTCATAGTCTTCATCTCTAGGCTTAATCTCATCCAAAACTTTCTCAATTATAGCTGAGATGTGATTCCTTGTCTCCATAGCTAAAAATCCTCAATATCGATTTGAAGACTATCTTCAACTTCACTATCTCAATTCAACTACATAGAGATCACGATATATGGGTCCCCTAGGTGTTAATGTACTCTGTTTAAGCTTAATACATGTTACTGGTGTTTCACCAAAGTCATAGTCTTGATATTGAGTTATCAGCTCAACAAGTCTAGTAATATTTCTTCCACTTCGAACTCTGGCCAATGTTATATGTGGAGAAAATTCGTGTTGATCTTTATGAACATCAAACAATCTACGCTTAACGATCTCTTCATCAACAATTTTCCTTATCCTAGACAAACTGTCTATGCCTTCAATAACTCCAGCCCAAACAACTCTAGGTCTCTGAATACTTGGAAAAGCTCCAAGACCATGTACCCTCATAGAGAATTTATTTATGGTTTGAGCTATCGATGTCAGAATACGCTTAATCTCTTCAATGGTAGTTACAGAGACTTCACCTAAGAATCTAATGGTCAGATGTATATTCTCATCCTCAACAGGTTTAACATCGGCGCCAGTTTCAACAATAGCATTTTTTATCCTTATCAGATTCGATAGTACATTAGGATTCTCAATCTCAACAGCTATAAACGCTCTTATCGCCATATCGACACCTAGTCCATCATCTACCCATATTGCTTTATTAGTCTATTTAAACCAACTACAGAGGTACACTAGATGTATGTTCGTGGATGGTATCATTGAAGATTCAATACCTATCTAAGAAAGATGCTAAAAAACTAATTGAAAATCTTGAACATCTTGAATATCTAGATAGAAAATTCATTGAGTATCTACACGATAATAGAGATGATGTGAAGGTCTATAGCTTCGATAAATACGATATATTTGTCTTTGGCCCGATGCCTGCACTCTTCAAACTACATAGAGAAGGATTTGATAGATACCTCATACCTACACTATATGCAGTAAACGTCTTTTGGTACAGACACAAATCCGGTATTATACCACTTGTTGTAGTTGATGAAGGTGCAGTAAAACCAATAGTTAATGGTGCTGATATTATGGCGCCTGGAATAAGGAAATTTTTGAGGGAATTCGATAAGGAATGGTATGTGGGTGTTTTAGAACCCAATGAAAAATACGTAATAGCCGTTGGACTTTCATTGATGTCAAGCAAAGAAATTCAGTTAATTAGAAAGGGTAAGGCTATAAAGAACTTGAATAGATTAAATGATGATCTATGGAATCAATGTCTGGAAATCGCCAGAAAACATGGTTTATCCTGATCTTTTCATTAATGGAGAGATATAGGCTCTATCATCTAGAATCTCTATCCTAACAAAATACTCATAGTTCTTGAAATCTACATCGACTAACCCAAGATCTTCTAGGAATGAACCAACAAATCTCTTTACTTTTGAACATGAATCTATTGAGAAACCTCTTTTACGACATAGAATAACGAATTTGAATGGTTTTTTAATCGGCGTTAAAAGTATAATTTCATAAAGAGACTTCTTTATCTCTTCGTAGAGGGCTCTAGCTATGCGTAATATGGGTACTACACTAGCTATGTGTCTCGGTCTAAAGTTCAAGACTAAGCTATAGAGTCTACGTAGATCTAATTCCGGAGCTTGTGAAGTAACTACAACGATACCTCTACGACGATACGGAGTAACAATGATGTTTTGATCGTATGGTATTAAGAGATTCATCAAGTCCTCAGCTACAAGCTCTTCTTTATCGAAGGTTGTAGTTATAAACAGAGTAGATTGTGTATGGAGCTCAGAACCCTTGACTAAGATCATCTCATAGAGATCACAACGCTCGTGCATCATCATCGCCGATGACGAGGAGGTTTTTAACCCTCTATCAAGTTTCACCATTCTTGGTGCGGGGGTGCCCGAGCCAGGTCAAAGGGGTCGGGCTTAGGACCCGATGGCGTAGGCCTGCGTGGGTTCAAATCCCACCCCCCGCACCACAAACTAAACTATATCTTCGAAATTATGAGTTTACCGTTCTCAATAGTGACTAGCACTTGATCTCCTTCTCTCCATCCAAGTATTTCTACGAGTTCCTTGGGTAGTGTTATATAAAAGGTATGGTACTCTTTACCATTCCTAATCTGCCTCTTGATCTGGATCTTCACTATTTTCTTCATGTAGAACACCGTCGATATCCTGGGTTCTCTGAGACATCTCTATATTATTCTCCTAATGTTGCTCTATAGCTATCTCAGCAATATATCTGTAGTTTGTTGGTAATCATTAGATCTTATATATCCTAGAAGAAAAGTCGTTAGGATTTGGAGGGTTGTAGAGTATGGCTCCACCATTAAGAAAGATTAGTGATGTTATCTGGGAAATACCTAAAGAGTACAAGAGGTGTATGCAGGTACCTGCTATAATTTTTGCTGATGACTTTCTATTGAATAAAATGAGAGAAGATGCAACACTTGAACAAGCTGCTAATGTTGCTTGTCTTCCCGGTATTAGATTAGCTAGCTATACTCTACCAGATGGACATCAAGGATATGGTTTTCCCATTGGAGGTGTAGCCGGATTCGATGTTGAAACAGGTGTTGTAAGTCCAGGTGGTGTTGGATACGATATCAACTGTGGAGTACGTGTACTCAGAACAGACCTAACGGTAAAAGATGTAAAGCCAAAACTACGTGAGTTAGTTGATGTTCTATTCAGAAATATTCCTAGTGGTGTAGGAGCAACAGGTAAACTCAGATTAACAATTCAACAGCTAGATGAAGTTCTAGAAGAAGGTGCTCAATGGGCACTAAGACATGGTTATGCTACTGAACACGATATAGAGCATACTGAATCTAAAGGAAGACTTGAATGGGCTGATGCTTCTAAAGTTAGTAGAAGAGCTAAAGAACGTGGAGCACCACAGCTAGGAACTCTTGGTAGTGGTAATCACTTCTTAGAGATACAGATTGTTGACAAGATATACATACCTGAAGTTGCAAAGAAGATAGGTATCTATGAAGAAGGACAGATAACCATAATGGTACATACAGGATCTAGAGGTCTTGGACATCAAGTAGCTAGTGACTACCTAATGATTATGGAGCGTGCTATGAGGAAATACGGTATATCACCACCAGATAGAGAGCTTGCTGCTGTTCCATTCAATAGTAGAGAAGGTCAAGACTACTTCGCTGCTATGGCAGCAGCTGCAAACTATGCTTGGTGCAATAGGCAGGTTATAACACATTGGGCTAGAGAATCTATCGCAAGGGTCTTTGGAACTGATCCAGAGCATCTAGGCATCAAAATGATATACGATGTAGCACACAACATAGCTAAAGTTGAAGAACATGAAATTGAGGGTAAGAGATATAAAGTTGTTGTTCATAGAAAGGGTGCTACAAGAGCATTTCCACCTGGTCATCCAGAGATACCCGCTGACCACAGAGAGTTTGGTCAGATAGTTCTGATACCTGGTAGCATGGGTACAGCTAGCTACATAACTATACCAGGACCTAAAGCAGCTGAAGTATGGTGGTCAGCACCACATGGTGCTGGTAGATGGATGAGTAGAGCTGCTGCAGTTAGGAGATATTCACCCAGAGAAGTAATTGAGATGCTTGAGAAAAGAGGTGTTATAGTTAAAGCAGCAACGATTAGGGAACTAGCTGAAGAAACACCTATGGCGTATAAGGACGTTGATAGAGTAGTAGATGTAGCAACAAGAGCTGGTATAGTTAGACCTGTTGTTAGACTCGTATCCCTAGCTGTTATCAAAGGTTAAGAGGTAGTGATTATAAGAATTCAAAACATCTTTTTATCCTGGAGTATAATTACTAGCTGAGGTGCTATAGATGGGTAAAAGGATACTAGTTCAGCGAATGGGTAGAGGAACACCAACATTTAGAAGTCCTAGCCATTTAAGAGTTGCCCCAGCAAAATATCCACCACCACAAGATAAAGTAGTTAGAGGTGTTGTTGCAGAGCTTGTTCATGATCCAGGTAGATGGGTTCCATTAGCAAGAATAGTGCTAGAAGATGGAAGAGAGTTCTACAATATAGCAGTTGAAGGTCTTAGAGTTGGTCAGGTAATCGAGATTGGTCCTGGGGCAAAACCATCTATTGGTAATATACTACCACTAAGAGATATTCCTGAAGGTACTAGGGTATGCAATATTGAGGTTAGACCAGGAGATGGAGGTAAATTAGCACGAGCTGGTGGTAGTTACGCAACTCTCATAGGTAAGACAAGTCACTATGCAATAGTAGTTCTTCCAAGTGGTAAACAGAAGTACTTACCGCTGAATGCTAGAGCAACAATAGGTATACCGGCTGGTGGTGGAAGAATAGAGAAACCGCTTCTCAAAGCAGGTAATGCCTATCATAAGTGGAAAGTCAAGGCTAGGAAATGGCCTAGAGTAAGAGGTGTTGCAATGAATGCTGTATCCCATCCACATGGCGGTGGTTCACATCAGAGTGAAAGCAAACCAACAACTGTATCTAGAAATGCACCACCAGGTAGAAAAGTAGGTCATATCGCAGCTAAGAGAACAGGTAGAAAGAAAGGTGCTCACTAACATCAGCATAGTTAGCGCTCATCACATATCAGTGGCCGTAAGATTCATCGCCTACACAAAACAATATTATTGCACACTTTTATCTAGTTCATGATGGTGCTGAAACGGCTGTGAACTGAAAAATGATGAACCGTGTTTAAACTGAGTATGGGAACGGGATGTATATGGATATGGACAAACCATTAGTAATACAAAAGCTTCTAAATACATTAACACAGCAAAGCATAGACTATCTGCACCTACCTAGATCACTCGTCATAAGAACAAACATGTTTGAATATCGTAAAGTAGCTGAAATCCTTAGTTCAGCTGGTCTACCACTACCACTAGATGCAATTCAATGTAATTATAGTTGTGAAGTCAAGTTAGTTGATGGTATAACGATGAAGATTTCAATGCTATGCAATCCAATTAACGGTGAAATATACATATCTTTATTTTGGTAGAGTACTCTTTATCGAACTTTTATTAGTGTACAGCAGTAATTTCAATCCATGAAGGCATTCTATGAATCCAATCCTTAAATCTTCTATCAACTAAAACTGCTTTACCACCCCATCTAGTTAATCTACCAATAGCCTGTAGAGTTCTAAGTAGAGCTATATAGACATAGATTTTCTCAAAACCGTATTTTTTAGATAGAGCATTGAGTATTGGTGTAGGTGTAGGAAAAGGCATTCCTAACACAATTACCTGTTTTACATATCTTGATGGCGTAATACCTTCTGTACTAATCCCTCCAGCAACATCAACAACTATAGTTCCTGGCCCAACTCTATCGATAGCTTGTGGAGGAGCAATCCTATAGCCTTTTCTTAATAGGGTTCTTGCAACACCATCAGCAATAGCCTTACTCGGTGTTACAACTAGTACTGCAACTGAAAGATCTATGTAGTTTTGAAGAACATCAACAAGTCTATCAATTAAATCAGGTGTTCTCTCTTTAAATTTTGTTGTTATTGAGGTATCTATAATAGTATCTACTCTAGGTAATCCATCTTCAATCCTCATAAATACCACATCTTTTGATTCTGTGAAAAGTGGAGGTACATAAGCTGACATCAATAGTTTGTGATCTGAAAAACTGTTTCTCGCTATGAAGAATGGATCTGGAATTATCTTGATAGTTTTTAGTTCATCATCATAAGCACAGATATCTCTTTCACATCTATCAACAATACTTTTTATGATCTCTGATCCCTCAATATCACTTTCACCTATATTCCTAAGGTAATCGAGAAGATCTCTAGCTGATGAACTACGCTTTATTGCAGACTTTATAGCGTAGTAAAGTCTTGGAAATCGATTCTTAATTGTATTAGCTAAAAATGTTAGAGTTTGTGGTGAAATCTCTTCAGTAAGAGATTCTATCATATCCATAACTGTATGACATTCATCGTATATACTTATGGATTTTCTAAGTGATGATAGTTCGTCTAGATGATGAAGTAGAAATTCATATGTTGTAACAACATATCTACTCTTCAATGCTAGAACTAGGTGTGCTTTGTATAGACATATATTAGATCCATTTCTTGACTTGACATACTCAAGGAGATTATAAACATCAGTTGATCTCTTTGCTAGATCTATGATTAAGTCTCTATTCACAACCTCATTACAAAGACCTAAACGTTTATATGCATGACATAGTCTAGAAAACAGTTCTACAGGTATATCGGATTCAATTTTATGACAAAACTTCATTCTACCAATTATAGGTCTAAACTTAATGCCTAGATCAAGACCATAGTTAATAATTGTCTGCATTTCTTTTAAAGTCCTAGTAACATAAAGACTATTCCCGAGATGTTTGGATAGATGTACACCCAACAGTGTTTTTCCAAAACCAGGATAAGCTTCAAATACTATGAGTTCAGCATCATTTCTATTCTCAACTATGTCTTTAATCTCAAGAACATATCTCGATATACGTTCAGTAGTTTCGCTTAGGTTTCGTAGACTCAATTAAAGTTTCACCGATCCACTATGAGGAACTGAATACTAAGCTTATTAAGTGTTATTTTCGTGCAGTTTCATGGTCTAGATAGAGACCTAGATTTCTAAGAACTTTTTTGAGCATATCTTTTAGTTTCAAAGCTGTATACAGAACTATGGGTTCTCTATTTTTGGAAGTGTAGATCTTTATGCATAGAACTCGCTCTGTATACTTAGGTTCTTCACCAGGTCTAGGAGGTTTTCTTAATATTGGTGGTAATGGTATCTCTTTCTCTTCTAGCGTTATTCCAACAATTGATTCATTATCGATAAAAGTAACTTCTCTAAGTCTTGACAACCTATCCAAGTCTTTATATAGAGCTCTAGCTCTCTCTTTTCTTAGTCTTAATATCTGAACATCTATGCCTCTTGCAGTAGCTGGCTGTTTCTTGTATATTCTTGGTAGTCTCCCAATCTCAATTAGATAGATTCCACGTGTAGACAGCACGATATCGTAGTATATCCTATAGTCGTTTGTATCCCTAAAAGCTGAATAGATTACAAATGGCTCTTCCATGATCCTCATCTTAAAGCATTGCTTTATAAGCTTAAAAATCTTGGTATAGCCTTAGAGATCCGGTAGAAAACAATAGGTGATACTGAGATGCCTGAACAGAAAGTGTGTTGGGAAATACCAACTGAATGGGAACGCTTTAGGTACCGAGGGAAAACACTAAAAGAACTATTAGAAATGCCTATGGATGAACTCATCCAATTACTACCTGCTAGAGCTCGAAGATCACTCAAAAGAGGCTTTACACCAGAACAACGTAAACTCCTTGAAAAGATAATTGAAGCTAGACAAAAACTTATTAGAGAATGCAAGGAAGTCGTGATAAAGACTCATGTTAGAGATATGATAATACTACCGATAATGGTTGGTTTAACAATAGCTGTATTCAATGGAAAAGAATATATCCCTGTTAAAATAGTTCCTGAAATGATTGGTCATTACCTAGGAGAATTTGCACCTACGACAAAGACTGTTAAGCATGGCGAGCCTGGTCTAAAAGCTACAAGAAGTACACTGTTTGTAGCTCTAAAGTAAGTTATCGAGCACTTCTCTCTAGAATATCTAGGGCTTTGTATTCTGGTGCTAACCTAACATAAGCTTTCTTGTATCCTTCTCTATCGATGAGGGTGTTTACTTTAACTACCTTAACGTTAAAGAGTTTTTCTATAGCTTCTTTGATCTCTCTTTTATTAGCATCTCTATGAACGATAACTGTTAGATAGTTGTATTTTTCTGCTAACATATATGCTTTTTCTGTCGTTAGGAATCTTACGATAATACGGCTTAACCTTTCATTTAGTTCTATATCTCGAGCTTCACTCAAGCCTTCTTCACCACATAGATTTCACTTAAGATTTTGAGTGCAGATACTGTAAATAGCGTTAGTCTACCTGGATGACCACCTGGTGCTAGTTGTAGTATATTGAGAGTTCTTGGAGTAGCGTAATCAGCTCCTGGTAGATTCGATATTGCATTGATAACAGGTTTATCGAGGCTAGAAACTATGAATAGAACGCTCTTTGGAGTTACATATCTACGTCCTCTCATTTTACCTTTACCCGCTCTAATCTTTGTACCTTCATGGGCACGCTCAATATCGTCCCATAAACCAAGAGCTTCTAGTACTGTCTTGACTTCACGAGTTCTCTTTATCTCTTCAAATGAGTCCTCAACAACTACAGGAAGTCCTTTGATCTTGTCTATTCTATGACCTCTCTTAGCAACGAATTCTCTTCTGGCAGTTGCAGCAAGTGCAGACATTATGGCTAATCTCATTTCTTTACGATTTATCTCTTCGTGAATTTTCCTCATAGGTGTAGGTGCAAACTGTCTACGACCACCAACAACATTAGGAGCAAAGACAGCTCTACCGTTATCTAGTCTTGGAACTCTTGCTAAGCCATATCCGATACCCCATGATTCTCCACATCTACGTTTACCAGCGAGAGGATCTCTGCCCTTTGGCTGAATTCTAGCTGTATGTGCAGAATGGAAAGCTCTTCTAATTAAATCAATTCTTACTGGTAGACCAAAGACTAAAGGTAGCTTTATCTTGTTTACTACTTCACCTTTCAGATTCAGTATAGGTACTTCACCAGGTTCTTGAAGATATACTGTCACATACTCCAAGAACATCACCTTTGCTATGCCGAGATCTTGCTTTCAAGACTAATATACGTTATAACTGGAGGCTCACTTGGTTGCCATCTGGGTGGTCTTATAGGCCATCTAAGTACTATAGGTCTCTTTGGTGGTCCCATAACTGTTCCTGCAAGCATTATCCAAGTTGATCTGACAACTCCATAGTGTGGAAAACCACCAGCTGGTGTAATTTCAAGACCATTATCGCCAATCTTCAGAATTCTCTTATTATACTCTGTTCTTCTATGAAAGCCCATTTGACCAGCTTGAGGAACTTCAGACATAGCACCTATTGTTGGACTTCTAGAACCAACTCTTCTACTACCCTTTCTATGCTTATGCCATCTAGGAAGCTCTTTAACACCAAATCTCTTAATTACACCCTGGAATCCCTTACCTTTAGTAACACCTATGACGTCAACAAACTGGCCTTCACTGAATACATCACGTACATCAACTGGTTTACCGAGAATCTTTATAGCATAATCGAGTTGTGATGCTATGTCACCACCACCGATTGCTACTTCAAGTAGATCAGGTTTCTTTTTACTCAGACCACCAACAAGTTTAGGTTGAGAAGCTATGATTACTCTTACTTGAGCAATCCTATCTATATTATCTTGAAGCCATTTTAATTTAGACTCAAAGTTCTCTGTGGGTCTATACGTAGAGACTTTACGCCAAATCTCTAGTTCCTCTGGTGGTTCAATCCATACATCTGTTAGAGTTAGATATCCATATCCAGGAACCAATCTATATGCTCTAATAGCTATTGGAATTACTGGTGGTGCTTCAAGAATTGTGACAGGTACAAAGATCTCTTTACCTGTTGTAGGTTTGTTGGGCCTATCATCGATCATGAATATGTGAGTCATACCAGCTTTATAAGCGAGAAATCCAAGTAGCTTTGGCTTGTCAAAGTTTACTTGAGGCCAAGATCTTACTCTAGGGACTAATCGTGAAGCTCTTTTACGCGGTCTAAATCCTAGGCTACCACGTCTTGGTGCATGCGTTTTCCTATGAGCCATTGTTGACCTCCTTAACCAGCAAAAGAAGTTTTTCTGGGGGTATATAAGTGAATACACATCGACCTTAGTTTAGTGAAGTCCTATCATCTATATCTCTGCTATAAACATACACCTAGTTCAAACATATAGCTGTTTAGTATCGATAGAGATACAAACAATGCTTCAATAGTTCTAATACTCTTAACACCCTGTAGAGGTGCAGTATTTACCATAGTATAGACTGCATCTATAGCTTTACAGAGATCCCTAATATCGAGTCTATCTTCGTTGGATAGAATTTCGTGAGGATCGAGTTCTGGAGATCCAAACAATGTACATACACACTTAGTCTCTGTCATTTTATTCAATACTTTGAGTAGTGTAGAGGGTTTCTCACCAAGTTTAGAAAATTCTATCACTAGAGATTTAATGCACTCGCTAGTCAATGCTTTGTATAACGAATCATAGAATTTAACCTCGAATCCTATATAGA
>CAZUDD010000030.1:0-10645 GCA_964619665.1 uncultured Desulfurococcaceae archaeon
GAACAGCTACATCTCCATATACAATAGGTATAGTTAAGTTATCGATGATTATAAACGATGTAAAGATCTTTTCTATACCTCTATAAACAGTTTCAGAAGTATCTATGTAGATATCGATGTTGAGTATTCTTAGAATTTCATTTGTGTATGGACCTTCATCAGCAATGAAAACTCTAAATCTATACTCTTCAACGAGCCTCTTAATAGCGTATAGGTCTACTCTCGTCAATGGTTTTTCAGGTGATATAAACATAGCTATCCTACAGCTATATTCTCCGAATGGTTTAAATAATAGAAGCTGGATCCAGTCATAAACGATTTCAACTCTAAACCTATTCTCTCTAAGAAAGGTAACTAGATGTGACGTTCCATCCCAATCACTGTTTAGAGGAGATGCACCACTTAACCTTGTACCAACACCACTAACTTCTATACCTCTCAACAACAATACAAGTATTATCAAGATAAAGAGTAGTTTCTTTAAACTCAATGTTTTACACCTTAACAATGTTATAACCACTAGCTTTTCTAAGTCTATTCATTATAGCTAAACCAAGACCTTTCTCATCAAAACCTTCACAAACTGCTATATCAATGTCTTCCATCTTATCTAGATCTCTCAAAACCTTGAACAAGTTTTTAGCAATCTCAAACATGTTGTTTCTAGAACCAATGATGATAGTTTTGATGCCAAGCTCTTTATATAGATGGTGTGTTTCACGAGATACAATAGCACATACTCTTAGACCTCTAGACATTAAGTTCTTGATAACATCGATGACTCTACTAGTATATCTATGTAGATCGCTATAGTCATCTGATTCTACTATAACAAGCTTTTTCTCTGGTGCATAGTGACGATACTTCATTCCAGGTGCAAGTGCTTTATCAGATTCTAAAAGTCCTCGAGCTGAAGGAGTTACTACAATCTTTGTATTTAGTACTTTCTCAATCTCTTCTATAGGCATAGCACCGGGTCTCAAAAGAACAGGTGGTTTTCGAGTTAAATCTATAATCGTTGATTCAACACCATAGAGAGTTTCACCAGCATCAATAATCACATCAACTCTACCATAGAGATCCTGTATAACGTGTTCAGCTGTTGTTGGTGATGGTCTTCCAGCTCTATTAGCACTTGGAGCTGCTATAGGTATTCCACTTAACTCAATAAGTTTCAGTGCTACTGGATGTGCAGGCATTCTAATAGCTATCGTTGGTAGTCCAGCAGTAACCTCTTTAGGAACTCTAGGATTCTTTGGAATCACAACAGTTAATGGACCTGGCCAAAACTTTTCTGCTAATCGGTAGACTTCTTCAGGAATATCTATAGCTAGATCATCTAGTTGTAATGTAGAAGAGATGTGTACTATCAATGGATTATCTAGAGGTCTCTCCTTAGCTATAAAGATCTTCTTAACAGCTTCTGGATTGAATGTATCAGCACCAAGACCATAAACAGTCTCTGTTGGAAAAGCAACAATACCACCTCTCCTAATAGTCTCTGCTGCAAGAGCTAGCAAATCTTTTTCTGGATTGAATGGATCTACCCTTATTATCTTAGTCATTTCTTAGAACCCTCAAGATATCTAGAAGCAAATGAAAGTAGTGCTAAACCAGATAATAGTGCTAGTATAGAGGCAATATACTTCTCGAATACAGCCAATACTATGGATATGAACATCAAAGCTATAGCTATATACATTGCTCTTCTAACAATATACTCAACCAATACCCTTTAACACCTCTTCTAAAATCCTTAACTCTCTATCCAAAAACTTG
Organism: uncultured Desulfurococcaceae archaeon; assembly: GCA_964619665.1. Taxonomy (GTDB): domain Archaea; phylum Thermoproteota; class Thermoprotei_A; order Sulfolobales; family Ignisphaeraceae; genus CAZUDD01. The sequence goes on from CAZUDD010000030.1 coordinate 1,780, forward strand.
AACTCATAGCTAATATCTATACCAAGAGATAGAGATACTATACATAGGGCTAAAGCTATTAGATAGATATACAACTCAAAACCTCTTCTAAGAGCTCTATGGATTAGGAAGGCTATTCCAATAACCATAGCTGTGGAAAATATGTATACTAGCAGTAGATTGAGATTTAGCTTTAACAGTACTTCATATAGTAGTGGTCCAATAATACTCAACATTACCACTATAGTTACATAATGTAGTATGCTCCTCAGATACCTAGCTATATCTATCTCTATTCTAGGTATATACGGAGCTAATCCACTACCGATCATAGAGATTGTTATGTATGTATAGACATAGGCTATAGTAGATATAGAGATTACAACAATACTTCTAAGGATATCTGCATATTCATTGTATAGAAGTAGTGTTAATGCTGTAATGTATAGAGATATAGAAATAAAGGTGCGTTCTCTAGCTAGAAAGATGAAGGAGAATGCTAAGAGAGAACAGAGAATGATTTTAGCTAGATCCAACAACATCTAGACCCTTTCTCAACATATGTATAAGGTTTAGGAGTTTCTCCATAGATTCTCGATCTAGACCAAGACCAAATCTATCAACTTCATAACCTTTAGCAATATTCTCTAAAGTATCTACAATATCAGATTGCAAAATGTCTCTAATCCTAGCAAGAAATTCACGATGAGTTTCATAACATGCAATTTCAGTATTTACTTTCTTAGCTATTTCATTAAGAAGATTCCAGAACTCTACAGCTAGTAAACTATGTCTTTCAGACTCAAACTCAATAACTCCATACAGAGATTCTCTAGGTATAGATATCTTTGATAGTCTTTTCGTTGTTCGAATAGCAATAGTTCTTAATCCAAAGAATAGTAGTAGACCTACAAAACCTATACCTACAATAGTAAAGTAGAAAGCATAGTATGGATATCTAGAAGTATATGGATACCTCTCAACATAGTGAATAGTATACCCCATAACGACTCTATAAGGTACTGATAGAGGTCTAGAATTAACTTCATAGAGAATTCTCGCCATAGTACTAGAGAAAAGTTTTTCTCTACTCATTTCTTCCTCAGCAATACCTCCATACCCTTTCAATTCAGTAACTTTAGAACTCTCCAACTCTGTATAAACTATACTGACATTTCTGAAGTACTCTTCTTCACCTCTCATAACTCTTAAGAGTTTTACAATATTCTCAATTTCTCTACGACTTAACTGAATACCTTTACCACTAAGAATTTTAGTAACAACACTAACATTGATTTCTCTCATGTTTTCTGAACTCAAAACTTGTTCTAGTACCATAACAGCTTTAACGATAGTTTCATTCCATGAGTATATACTGATATTCTCTCTCTTAACTTCTTTGAGCATTTCTTCAACAATTGTTACGTTATAGTATGTCAAGAGACTGTCTATGAATAGAGCTGTTATAAGAGATACATTGTCTAGAACTTCTCTATACAACATGTTAAAGTTCTTAAAGTATAGCCTCTTTGTATTGTTTATCAAAGCATCTCTTACTATGAGTAGTAGGTATAGTGCTTTAACAAGTCTTTCTTTTAATATACTGCTCTCTCTAGAGATTAGTACCATAAGCACTATCAGGTTATTTACATCACTCAACGTATATCTACATGTACCTACATAGCCATATACTTCATTTGTTAATAGTTTAGAAAATGTAGAGTTACATGATGGTATATCGCTGTAATCCTCCATTAAATCCTCCTTCAATATCCTTAATAGTGTAGCAATATCGTCTATAGTCACTTTGTCATTTCCAAAAGCAAAGAGTTTTAGAGATCTTAGTTGAAGACCTCCAATTATGAGTGCTAGTCTAGGATCTATAGCTATGGCTTTCAATAGTTCTTGAGAAGTATTCGAAATTCTATACATGGTAAAGTTGCTGTATTCAATGGATATACCATGTTTATTCAGAATCTCTCTTACGCTAAAACTCCATTCTTTAACAATGTATAGTGCATCAACACATTGAGATACATATTCTCTAATCTTCTCGGGATGTCTTTCACTATAGCTATAAACTATAGAAGGCATAGCTATGGATATAGCTAGAATTAGCAGTACGATAAGAGGTATAGATAGTCGATATCTCTGCACAACATATCTACCTAGGTTAAACTATAGCTTACTCAGGTATTAGCTTAGTGTTTTGAGCTATATGGTTGAGTCTCATGGCTATACTTCAAAGAATAGTTGAGAGAGTTGTAGAAGAATCATCTAAGGTTTTAGTGGCTAGAGAAAAAGATGTTGAGTTGATTATCCTGACTATAGTTGCTAATGGTCATGCATTGATAGAGGGTATTCCTGGTATTGCAAAAACCTTAACAGCAAAAGTTGTTGCTAAACTAATGAATCTAAGATTTTCTAGAATTCAATGTACACCTGATCTACTACCAGCTGATGTTATTGGTACAAAGATATTTAATCAAAAGACTGGTGAATTTGAGCTTAGATTAGGTCCAATATATGCTAATCTAGTACTAGTTGATGAGATAAACAGAGCTTCTCCAAGGACACAATCAGCTCTCTTAGAAGCTATGCAGGAGAAACAGGTTACTATAGAGGGAGAAACAGTTAAATTGCCAAGACCATTTACGGTGTTAGCAACTATGAATCCTATAGAGTTAGAGGGTACTTTTCCACTTCCTGAAGCTCAAATAGATAGATTCTTTGTAAAGATAGAGATGGAGACCTTGAGGAATAGAGATCTTGTTGAGTTGATGAAGAGAGGTTTTAGATTTATTGAACGTGAATACGAAAATCTCAAACCTGTTGTATCAATAGATGATATTGAGAGAGCTAGTGATGAAGTTGAGAGAGTTCATGTAGATGACGATATCTATGGATATATAGTTAAACTTGTTGATTATAGTCATAGACATCCAGCTATAAGATTAGGTATAACACCTAGAGGTGCATTAATGCTATTAACACTAGCTAAAGAATATGCAGTTCTCGATGGGAGAAACTTTGTGATATTCGATGATGTAAAGAAAGCAGCAATACCAGTACTATCTCATAGAATACTGTTAAAACCTGAATACATAGCTGAAGGATTAACAGGTAGAAGTGTTGTTGAAGAAATTCTAAAGAAGATTGAGGTGCCTAAACCATAGAATTCGAAGTAGTTATGAAGAGATCCAATATCTTCTATCTCTACCCTATATTCATAGTCATCTCAATGGTATTAATACCCAGAGCTATTCCCCTTGGATACCTATTACTGTGTATAGGTATTACCGGGTTTGTTCTTGGAAATACACTGTATACAGTATTCAAGAACATCTCCTTAAAGGATCTATCTAGATACATAGAGATAGCCACAGATAGACAAGTATATGAAGCTATTGAAGACTCAGTTATACCAATTGAAGTAGAGGTCAGAGGTTCTTTAGTTAAGTACTTTATTATTCGATTTCTAGGAATTGAATCTGATATCGGTATAGCGATACAGTATGTTGAAACTCGTAGAGAAGTTAATGGATATAGAGTTAGGGTTTTTGTAAAAGGATTCCAGGGTCTACACAGGATACCAATTATATATCTATCTATTCGTGATCCACTATACTCAATAGCTATGATACTCAAAGTCTATTCCAATATTATTCTGAGATTTGTTCCTAGAATACCTATTCAACGTTATACACCATTGAAAGGACTAGAGTTTCTCTATCCAGGTTTAGTATCGACTAAGAGGAGTGGTGTTGGAACAGAGTTTCTCAGCGTTAGAGAGTACATGCCGGGAGATGATCTAAGGAGAATTGATTGGAAGAGTAGTGCTAGATTAAATAGATTGACTGTTAAAGAGTTTGCACATGAAGTTGCTAGAGGTATTGTATTCGTACTACTACTTCATGATATGTTCTTCAAAGAGTATGAATCACTTAGAAAGATATTCAATACTATTTTGAGTTCAGCACTATACTTTCTAAGACTAGGACTGTGGATTAGACTAGCAATTATTACTGAACGAGGATACACAGTCTCAAATCGTGTTGAGAGAAAGAATATCCATGAACTTGTTGATGTAGTATCACGTTGTGAATGGCCATTAAAAGTATCTAGAACTATAACTGTGAATAGATTAGCTAGATGGATTGTACAAAACATTGTTAATACATCATGTAGAGAACCCTGTATAGCAATACTGTTAATGGATATTCAGGATGAACTAGACATAAACTCTCTAAGATTCCTAAACACTGTATTATCTATGAAGAGACATAGACTCATCATCTATACGATAACACCCTGTATAGCTAGTAAAGGTGTAGATGTTTGTCAAGATGATATCTATAGACTATCATCTCTATGCAGAGTTCTTAGAGATAGCGGTATCTACGTAGAGATATTGAGGTAGATATGGATAGCAAATAATTTAAAGAAATCCATTTTAGCTATCTAGAAAAATAGTCTATGAGATCGATATGCCCAGAAAAATAGATCTCATACTAGTGATCATACTGATATTAATCACTTCAACACTTCTCTATGAAGCTATGGCACTAGAGTTCATCGGCATCCTGAGAAGACAACAAATAGCTCTACCTCTAGTTAGAGAAAAGAGTCTCTACAGAGTCAATATAGAGTTGAATGATAGAATACTTGTGGATAGAGCATTACCACCATCATTAATTGTATTGAAAGTCTATGGCTCTAAACCAAGATATATAAAGATTACTAGTTGTTTAATAGGTAAAGATTTTACACTTCAATGCTATATAAATACAGAACTTCTTAAACGCATTACTGTATGCACATATCAACCACTATATTTAGCATATAGAAAAAGTATTGAATTTATTTGTAGTAATACTGTTCGTGAAAGTCTTTCCAGAGTATATGGATTGAAATCAAGTATCGTTGTAGAGTATAGTAGGTATAGATCTATTCAAAGCATATATATGCCAATTAACAACGAATTAATAGATGCTGTATCTAGCATAAGTGGAATAGATAGTTCTATTCTATATATTCCTGGTTCTATAACTATGAAAATCAATGGATCTAGGTATGCTATTACATTGATGCCAGGCTCAATACTCTACATAGTTCCCGATATAGTCGATATAAGTAAAGTTATTCCTGTATTGTTATCGATAACTTCAACACCAGTAATACTAGTGAAACAGGATATACATGGCTATATCTATATAGTGACTCTCTATAGCTCATTACTAAGATCACAATATGTTTCTAAGAATCCTACTGTATCTGCGGATATACCTGTTGATAGTAAAATAATTACTGTCAGAAAGTCTATACGTATAGAATGGATTGCAATGATATTCAATAACATATCTATTAATCTCTATAGTAAACCTATAGTTAAAGTTGGTACTCTACGAATAGACAGTATCAAAGCTAAGTATAGATGTTCTACAGTTGTTAAGTACATCAAGATGGAATCGCTAAAAAACTTCATTTTGAAGCATATTTGCAGAGATTTGAATTCTAGACCAACACTACGCGAAATAGTTGAAGCACTTCAAAGAGCATATAGAGAATCATTTAGATATGGATATATAGATCTAAGGGATTTTGGTAGTAATGTAATTGAAGCATTTATAAAGTCTAGAAAAGGAAATTGTGTACACTTCTCAATACTAACAACATACATACTAAACCTATTTGGATTCAATGCAGTAACTACTATAGGGCTATACAGAATAAAGGAGTTAGGCTCAGGATATGTAGTATATGCACTACATTCATGGACAGAACTAGAGATTAAGATACATAGGAATGGTGCTTACTATATTGGTTATATCGTTATAGACTTAACACCTAGTATAGACGTAGACTTAAACATTCTTCAAAATGGATTCAATGGAGACTCTATAACTAGTGGTATCTATGTCTCTATAACACCTGTAACTCTAAGCAATAGAGAGGAACATAAAAGCTTAGGTAAGATACTTAAACTCGATGTATTTAGCACTAGTATAGCAGTTACGTCAACTGCAATTGTATTGATATTCATGTTGTTAACGAGTATACCATATAGAATACATAGACTTTACTTGAAGCTCTATGCAAAGATTTCTAGAGATCCTAAGAAAGTAATTGAGAAACTATATAGGTATCTAACCATTATTGGTTTACCAGTTAAGAATCTAACTCTACGTGAACTAGTTAATACTATAGTTAGGAATAGAAGAGATCTACTGAAAGCTCTAGAATATGTCAGGATATATGAAGAGTATAGATATGGTGTTAAACCTGTACCCAGAGATAGAGTGTTAAGAGCTGTTCAAGCTCTAATCAAAATCCTTTATGGGTATATACATTGAGTTTACAGGATATAGTGATGAATATCTTTATAGGATTAGCTCTTTTCACTATAGCAATAGGATACCATTCAATTGCTAGAATATACTCAAAAACAAATCCTAAAAGAGTACTCAGTACCATAGCTAAAAAGAAGCTAGAAAATCTGGGATTCTATGCCAAGATTTCAAAACAATACAAAGAGATCTTCTTAAGACCATCAACACTGATCTCTATATCATCGATTACTTCCATATACTCCTTAATACTATTGAAGTACATATCCTTTAAGGCATTGATCGGTATTCTACCTCTACTAATATCTCTATCCGTAATAACTTTGAAGTCTATGAACATCAATATCAATGTCAATAAGGAGATTGAGGTTATTAGAGATTTCATCTTTAAAGTTCGCATTCATGCTAAGTTGTCAGGAAATATTAGGAATACAAAGGTCTTAGTATGTGATCTCATTAGCGATGATATAGGTGTTGTTGATGGTACTATATGTAGCTATATCGAAGATAGAGAAACTTCGTTTGAATATACAGCTTTAGGAACTATAGACAAAGTATCTAGATATGTACTTGTGTCTATTGATAATCCATTGAGTTTTGTACCAATACCAAAAATCATTGAAACACCTATAGCTATCACTCGTAGATCTACAGAGAGAATAGTTCAGGAACTACTGTATGTAGCAAAGAAAGATCTTGTTGAACCAAGTATTGATAGAGTACGTCATTATAGCTATGGTGATGAACTGAGATTATTAGTGCCAAAGAGTATAGCTATGATTGGTGGTTTAAGGGTTAAAGTTCTTCAACTTGAATCTACATCTATAACAGAGTCTAGAACGCGTAGCATAGGTGTTGTGTTATCGGATTATGTATGTAGATATGTTCTAGGTAGGTATCAACTATTTCAATTGATTAGAGATCTTGGTATCGATAGACTGTACATCAATGGATATACGATGGATATCAGTGGATTTATCGATGAATTCGATAAGCTGTGCATAAATATAGATTCAGTACATAGCGATAGAGGTTTAGATGTTTTGATTGTTCCTCCAGATAGAATTGAGTTTATAGCTCAACAAAATCCCAATGTATTCTTTGTTGTATTAGCTCCATTGATAGATATACACATAGTTAGTACTCTAGTAGATGTTGAGCAATATACTGGATGGATTGAGAGGCTTAGGGATAACGTTGAAAGATATAAATCTGAACAGGTGATTCTATATGAACTGGATATACATTCATAGAATTCTCTCCATAGTTATAATCGTTATCGCTATATGTGGTTGTGATGCTGTATTCTATGGAGATATACTATCGTTTATAGCCCCCATAGTACTGATTATACCTCTTCTACTATCTTCGAAAAAGCTATACGTAAGGTTATTACCATTTATTGGATTAGCACTTATCTCAGCTATTCTTAGGAATATCTATGTAGCTATCCTCATGGCGTGTTTAGCATTTCTATACATAGACAACTACTTTCTCTATTTCTCACTGTTGACGGGGGTATTATCGATGATACCGATAGTCTATGGTATTTCATTCTTAACTGCATTTACAATAACTATCATTCTCTTTATAGCTCTCTATAGAATTCATTTCAGAAACGATGTACTAGATATAGGTATTGCTGTAGCTCTAGGTATAATAGCTATAGCCATAACCTTATCTATATCGAAAATTCTTGGGCTATCAATACCTGTAATACTATTGTGTATTTCAGGAGCTATAACAATGACATTCCTAGAGTTAGTGTATAGAAAGTTGATTAAGGTTCATCAATCTATATTGGAGGTTCTGTCTTCTCTAAAACATCTTGAATAATATCTTCACATAGTGTGAGTGTTTCTAGAAGTGATGATGTCTGTATACGAGGAACAATCCTATGTCTTAAAACTGGAATTGCTGCTCTCTTAATATCATCTGGTATAACATAGTCTCTATCTTCATAAGCCGCTAATGCTCTAGCAAATCTAAGTAGATGAAGTGTTGCTCTTGGTGAAGGACCTATAGATACCTTTTCATGAACTCTAAGGTTATGGACTATATTTACAGTGTATTCAGCTATATCATTTGTAACTCTTGTCTTACGCACATCATTGAATGCTTTTTCAAGCTCTTTAAACTCTATTACTGGGTTAAGCTTTACTCTATGAAGATCAATTCCCTGATCCTTTAGTAGCATAGAGATTTCATCATCTTTTTCACTATAGTTGAATTTGATACTTATTGTGAATCTATCGAGAATAGCTAGTGGTATAGGGAATATTCCATGTAGTTCAACTGGGTTTAGAGTTGCTAATACTATAAATGGTTTTGGAAGATCAATTCTATCTCCTTCAATAGTTATATGTCCCTCCTGCATAGCTTCAATTAATGCAGATAGAGCTCTTGGACTACCACGGTTAATTTCATCAGCTAAAACAATATTTGCATAGATAGGCCCAATAACAGTTCTAAGTTCACCAGTTTTAGGATCAACTATTTTTGCACCTACAACATCACTAGGCAGTATATCTGGTAGAAAT
>CAZUDD010000031.1:0-10610 GCA_964619665.1 uncultured Desulfurococcaceae archaeon
ATTAAGTATAGTATTCCTTCGCTTAAGTTGTTTAGATAGTAAAAGTAAACTAGGAGTACAGTATGAGTAGGTACAGAGTGGTGTATCAGATGTACTTCACAGAGAAACTGCGTAACTCTCTGAAACCGTTGCTACATAGTAAACAGAGAATGCTAGTTGTCCTCTTAATACTAGTAGTACTCTGCATACTCATAGTGCTTCTCCATGTCCCCTATACAACATCAACAAATACTGTATCAACACCATGTCTTCCCGGAAGTGAAGAAGGTATATGTCTACCTCCTCAACATACCGAAACCATACCATATCCATAGTCTATAACTTCTCAACTTTGCTGACATATCTAACAATAGATCTTGTTCCCTCTTTAACAACCTCAAGTACATGATCAGCTATATCAACAACATCTTCATCGTGCGTAACCACTATTACTTGAGGAAGTTTTTCAGAGAGCCTCCTTATCATATCGAAAAGAATTCTCCTTCTCTCACTATCGAGATGTGCTGTTGGTTCATCCAGTATAAAGAAACTTGGTGCTCTACCCATCATGGTATAGGCTAAAGCCATTCTTAAGGCTATGGCTATAGCTGTTTTTTCACCTCCACTAATACTCTTTACACTCACTTCTCCAAGAGATGACCTTACACGAATATCGAAATCTGGTGTTATCTCAATTCTTAGATCTAGACCGAAATTCTTTAGTATCTCATTGCAGTATCTCTCAACAAGGCTCCTAACGTTAGCTATTAGATGTTTAGCTAGCAGACCATCTTTTCCGAGAACTTTATCTTGGATATACTCTATAAAGGGTAGAGCATCTACAAGTTTCTTCTTCTCATTATACTCAGCTCTAAGATTTTCAAGCTCTGATCTAAGGCGATTTAATTCCTCATCTAGACTCTTCAATCTTTCTTCAAGAGACGCTAACTCTCGTTCTTTCTCAATGAGCTTACTTTCTAATCCCCTTAATCTCTCTTCAAAGGTACTAAGATCTATAGCATCAAGTTCAATACCTAGAGCTCTAATACTAGCCTGAATTATCTCAAGTTCTTTCCTAAGCTCTGCTTCATTAAGCTGATCTAGTCCTTCAACTAATCTCCTCTTTTCTTCTTCAAGAGAAATAGCTTTAGTTTCAGCATTTATAATCATTGATTGAGCACAATCAATAACCTTAACTTCATCTTCGCTATATCTCTGAAGACATATGCTTAGAATAGGATGACTTCGAATTAGCGATAGTAATTCACTAATTTCCTTAGTCATAGGTTCAAGCTCTACATAAAGTCTTTTCAATCTCTCATCATACTCATTAATATTAGCTCTCAACTCAAGGTATACTCTATATAGACGCTCTATACTATCCCTACATCGTCTAAGCTGTTCTAACCTTGTGCTTATTTCTTTCAACTCGATTTCAAGAACTCTAATTCTATCCTCTAACTCTTTAACAAGGTTTTTCCTAAGATCTCTATCCAGAGGTCTTCTACATACAGGACAGTTACTACTTTCGCTCACTACCTTTCTTGACTCTCTAAGTATGTTTAACTCAGTTTCTATGGAAGCATAGTCTTTATTCAACTTGTTGTATTCTTCATCAACTCTCTTAACAACATTATCTAGTCCTTCAACTTTATCTATTCCAAGACTCTTAAGCATCTTAATTATATCATTCTCAACCTGTGATAACTCTAAATACAGTTCTTTGTATCTAGACTCTATTCTTTTAAGCTCATCTATTAGGGTACCAGCTTTTACTACATCAAAACGTTTTATCCTTGGAGAAACTCTTAACAACTCATAGATTTTCCTCAATTCTTCATCTATCTCTTTAATCCTTTCAATTCTCTTTATAGACTCTCTAATAATTAAATACCTTTGAATGTATGTCTGTGCTAACTTGTACCTATTCACAGTATCTCTAAGAGCTTCAAGTTCCCTCGATTTTTTCTTGATTTCTTCTTCATATCTAGTTTTCGTTTTTTCAAGCTCTTCTATTCTCTTTTGAATCTTGCTTATCTCTAGCGAAATCCTATTTAATTCGCCACGAACTTCACTAATCTTCTTCGCTAGTTTTCTTAGAGTATCCCTAGCTTTCTCTAGTTCTTCTAATCCGAAGAGTTTTAGTATCATCTCCTTTCTCTCAGATGGTCTTAAATCTATTAGCTTAGTCAGTTCATCTTGTCTAGCTATGATGGTGTATCTAACAATTTCAGGATTGTCTATGTGTAGAAGTTCCTTTAATTTTTCATAGACATTATTTACGCCAGAAGCTAATAGCCTTTGTTTATCGTCTGTCAATTCATATAAATATGCTTCTTCAACTCTTACAGTACTCAGAACTCTACGAACTCCATAGACTTTACCTCCAAGCTCAAACTCTACGTATATCTCTCCTTCAACTGTACCTCTTCTCAATAGATCTCTTTTTGATGTACCTCGAAGTGCTGAACCTTTACCAATAGTAAATAACGCATACACTATTGAATCAACAATAGTACTTTTCCCAGCTCCATTGGGCCCAATTATTGCGGTAAGGCCAGGTCTAAGTTCTATGGATGTTCTCTCATGCGATAGTATGTTTCTCAGCTGAACTCTCTTGATCAACAGCGATAAGCTCATGAATGTCTACCCCACCATAAAATCTATCAGAGATCTCCTTCTATTCTTTTTAAGCTGCTCATTTCGATGACTAACATCTTTCTCAGTTTGGGTAATGCGAGGAGTACTCTCTTGCTGTTTTTTGAGTACTAAATTCTCTAAAATAGCCTCGAGAACTTTCTTTGCTTTAATTTCAGAAGGATCCTGTATTAGTTCATAGACAGCTTTAGCTATAGCTTCATTCTTAAGAATTCCAATAAGAATTCTATGTATGTCTATGGTTTCGAACTGTATCTCGGTATCAGTATATACATTATTCTTCGATGTTGTTTCAACGATTTCTGGCGTAAAGAAATACTCGATTAATCCTCTCTCAACGAGTTTTTCTAACTCTCTCTGTAGTTGTGGCACACTAACACTATGAGATTTTATTTTCATGGTTACAATAGGTTTTTTCCTTGATGTAGTAAGTATCCTTCGTGCTCTTTCTTCTATATCTCTGAGAGCTTCTACAATATTGGAGTATTCGCCTATGATCCATGGCCTAACACTTTCGAGTTTAATAGAATGTAGTTGTGGTTCATGCGAACTAAGATCAACCAAGACAACTCTTTTACCCTCATCACACCATTCATCTCTTTTAAAGACTTCAGTAGCTCCAGGATATACAACTGGAACACCATTGCTTAGTCTGAATACTCGAAATCCATGATAATCACCTAGAGCTACATACCTATAGTCCATAGGTATATCGTATAGTGATGCATCGTAGTTAGGAATACCTAGTTCTTTAAGTAGTAAATGAGCTGCTAGGATCGGTATAGAATTACTGATTTTTTGAACTTCTATCCTAGCTATGTTTAGCTGTCGTCTTTTAGAATACGGTATACCCACTATGGTATAGTCCTTATCCTCGATTCTTAAGCTCCATCTACAGACTTCACTTATAGCTATGCCATCAACAACACCAAATACTTGAAGAGTTTCGAGAGGTGAAACACCGTATTTACGCGGCATATCATGTTGACCTGCGATGATATACACCTTTATGTTGTGCTCTTTGAGTCTCTTTAGATGTCGATAAGCTATCATGTATGCATCTGGAGGTGGTGTAGACCTATCGAAGAAGTCGCCAGTATGCAGATATACATCTACATGTTCACGAAGTGCTATATCTATGGTTTCAACAAAAGACTCTAGTACGTCTATATGTCTAAAGAGTAGTCCATGAGGTGTTGCACCTAAGTGTGTATCGCTGACATGTAGTAGTAACATTGGTTCTACCTCATCAAGTGAGATATATCTTTCAGCGCGTTAATGTGCATCTCCTCATAATGATGACCTCTATCTCTAAGAAGCCATTGCCACGCTGTGACTATATCTGGTGTAGCACCACTTCGTTTACCTCTATGTAGATCTATCTTTACGTATGCTGGGAACTTACCTACCCATTCACCTAGTAATATGGCTTCTCCTGTATCCATAGAGCTTAAGGATCTAGCTAAGTCATCGGTAAGCATGTCTGAAGCATTCATTACAGCTTGCTGATCACTTTCCTGAACTAACTTCATAAACACGAAATTCTGGATCTGACTAACTGTATTTGTGTCTATGTTTCTAGGTCTTTGAGAGACTATAACTAGTGAAACACCGAACTTCCTGCCTTCTCTAGCCAGTCTCTCAATAGATCTTTTAGATATAGATTCACGATTAAGTGATAGGAACAGATGTGCTTCTTCTATGACTACAACAACAGGTTTTAGAGTTCCTGTAAATACATTCTTTTTTGCGTTCCACAATACTTCGTCTAACACAACCTTGAGCATATAGTCTCGCTGTTCATCATCAAGGGCCGAGGCATTCAGTACAACTATAGTTCTAGGTTCAAGTATATCGATGGGTGATGGCTGGTTAAAGCTTATGCTGGTATACTCGAAGAATTCTTCAACTTTCATTATTGCAGCTTCTTTACTTTTATCTGATACGGCTTTACCTTTAGCTGTACTGTTTATCGTAGATACGATGTATTCTTTGAATAGCTCTACAAATTTTGAATGTGTATCTCGAGTATCGTCTTTTACAATTTCGTCAATAGTCTCTATAGCTCTAGCTGATGTAAATGGCTTTCTATATTCTTCGCCAAGTTTTTTGAGTGCTTCTGCTGTAATACCATGTTTAGCTATGATTTCACTAAATATCTGTTGAGCTATCCTTATGCTCTTCAAAACTAGTCTTCTCTGAATAGTTGCAGATGCTTCTGGTATAATCATTTTTGCCAATATTGATGGAGGTATCTTCAATGGATTTATGTGTAGATCCACCTTCTTTATCTTCACATATGGATTCTCCGTATCCATATCTACGTATTCTCCGTGAACATCAAACACTATAACCATGCCACCTAGAGATGCAATCCTGTCGATTAGAACCGCTACAGTGTTACTCTTTCCAGAACCTGTTGTTCCTGTGATGAATAGATGTTTAGTTAAAGCATTGACATTGATATGTATTGGTACATCGGGTCTACCTAGTAGATGGCCTATCCTTATAGTTCCTTCACCAGAGCTACTGAATAACTTTGTCAGGACTTCGGAAGATGCTAAGTATACTGGTGCATTTGGAGGAGGAGGTATTCGAGGACTTAATGGTCTACTCAACGTCATATCAGCAACTATGCGCACATATGAAATACTATATTTACTTAGATCTTCTTCGAATTCGTTGATAAGCTCTGACGAGGTTAGTGTTTCCGGGCCACTCACTGGAACTGTTCTTTTAAAACTAGTTGAGCTAACAACACCTACTAGACAATGCACAGTGTCTTCATATCGATACTGAATAGATATATATGTTCCCAATGGTAACGGTTTTCGAGAAACAACCTCAACATAGTTTGGCTTAGCTATATTTCCTACACGACCAAGTTCAGCCCCTTCAACACACTTCATTAGTCTCATAATCCCAGCTATCACGCTGAGCTTTTGAAAGGTATTTTTAGTTGATATGCTCAGAAATCAATTGAACAAGAGTTTTGGGTAAGACCAACATAGTAGGGCTAGCTTTTTAAACTTATCTTCTAAGAGCTTTACAGTGGGATAGTGAAGATGAGCAATACTAAGGAATATCCAGAGATTAAGAGAGGTATCAGAATTGAAAATGATGTAATGTATGTAGTAGGTGAAGAGTGGATAGAGAAAGTAGCTAGTGCTTTAGCTTCCATAACAAGACTAAGAATTCTTGGTCTTATAGCTAAAGGTGATATGGGGATAGAAGATCTTGCTGAAAAACTTAAACAGAGTAAGGCAAACATAAGTACACATGTCAAGAGGCTTGAAGAAGTACAACTAGTCAAGCCAGTATATGTCCCTGGACAGAGAGGTATCAAAAAGATTGCTAAGCCAACTGTTAAAGAAATCAGGATACTGTTATGGAAACTTGCTGAAGAAGTTGAAGAACGAATTAGAGAAGCACCTTTACCACCAGAAGAAGGAGTCTCACTTGGCTGAAAATATGTAATACCGTCTCAATATTATGTAACTCCACGTCCACCGCTACTCTCTTCATCGAGATAAACCTCTAAACAGTAATCATCATCACACTTTCTGATTACGCCTATACCTACCAGCACTACCCTACGTCTTCTCAAGGCTTGCCCTACAGTACTTCGAGTATATAAAGTGTTTCCGTATATGTATAGCTGAGATTGATGATGAAGGCCTGATAAACTGAGTTAATAAAATAGTGATGATGCGGAGCTGTGCTGATGACTTCATATACCATTTAAACTGTTTAAGTAACTTTGTCTTGTTTAGATCTGGGTAACACAAATAGGAGGTCCGTGATTGTTGAGTACTCCTAGTGTTGATAGAGAGGCTGCAGAGAAACTAGTCTTGACAGTCTATGAACAGGATTTGAAGTCGTTGATAGATAGATTCAGAGGTGCTCTATCCCTAGAATGTAAATGTCTAGAAAGTTATCGTGGTAAAACCTTTGATTTGGTCAATGGATATAAGCAGAGTTGTCTAGGTGAGCTATGTACATATGTATTTGACTCCCTAGACATAGTACCACTATTTCTTGAAGGTTCGACTTGTGAATTAGAAGGGTTTGCTGTTCGTGGAAAAATTCTTGATATTAATGGTACTAAGATAGTCTTAGCACTAGAATCGACATCGATACCTGAAAAAATTCCTCAGGTTAAACTAAAGATAATTGAAACACCAAATTACAACAACGTTCTATCATTACTAGATAACTTAAAGAGTATGCTTGTTGAAGACTATGACAAGCTCATGTTTGTCTTAGAAGCAACAGGAGTTAAGAGTGTTGTAGCTAGAAATCGCATTATATTTAGAAGAAATCCAAAACAAGAACCAAGAGATTTGAGATCAATACTAGATAAATTAGAAGCTCAAAGGGTTCTATTCGTATGGACACCACCGGGTATTGATAGACTGGAACTACTAGAGAATTTAACAAAGAATCTCATAAATCAGAACTTAAAAGTTCTTGTATGTTCATCTAATGAGATAACGATACATGGAATCCTAAGCAAAGTAGCTACACAAATTAAAGATATTAGAACTTCAATTATCAGTTTAGGCATTCCCGCAGGTTTTGAATCAAATACACATATATTTACCCTTCAAAGAATCGAGAAATACTCATCGGAACTTCAACGTATGTGCACAATAATAAAGGGTCTTAGAGCTCTAATGGAGAAAAGCTTTAACGATCTTATAAAATATTTAACGGATGTAAGTCAGGATGTTCAATCATATCTAACAATCAAATCTGAAGTTGAAGAACTAGAAAAGAAACTTAATGAAGAACTCGATAAAAGTAGAAGAATGGAGCATTTTCTAAGAGATATACGTGGAAATCCATTCAAAGCATTATCGCTAATATTTAAGCCGAAACTCTTAGTTGATCTTATCAAGTGGATTAGAAGAAAAGCTGAAGTTAAAGAAGAGATTGAGTCATTACAGATACAAATTCACCATAAGAAAACTCAATTGGATTCTATGGCTAAAAGACTAAGTATGGAATTAAATGAAGCTCTGAGAATCATAGAGTCGTTAAGAAATAGTGTTGAAATGTATAGAAGGAGATTCTCTGAACTGAAAATGGCTACGCTATGGTATATCCCTAGAGATGAACGTGAAATAGCTGAAAAATACGTAAAAGATCTTGAAATGGTTTTTGAAAAGATAATTCAGGTTGTAGAGACGTACAGCGATGTATTAGAGCTTGTACAGAGGCTACAGTCTTCATACTCAGATATTCAGGTAATTGAAGTATTCGAGAAACTCAACGAAAAGTTATCCTCTATATCTAGTGAATTGAAAAACATTGAACAATACGTAAAATCTCTGGATCTAAATAGAGATTTACTGGAAATGTATGTTATAGATACACTTCTTGAAAGAAGTAATCTCGTTTTGGTATCTACAACAGCTCTTCAAATTATTAAAGGCTTCTTTATGATGCTATTGAGATGGTTGAAACACAGGAAAGCTGTGATTGATATTGCTATAGTTGTTTCAGCATCTGAAGTCAATCCATTATACGTATTGCCTTTAGCACTAATATCAAAGTCTATTGTATTTATAGGAGATCCAAAGGAGTTTAGTCCCCCTGTATGTTCAGTACAAGAACTTGTAAAGAAAACTCTAGGTTCTAACATCTTTGAATTTGCTGGTGTTACAAGTCAACTTGATGCACGTTCAATACTTCTACGCGAAATTAAGACTATGAGTCCAGGAATAGCTTCTATAGTTTCAAGGTACTTCTATGGTCAAGGACTAAAACCTGTACCCACTGCGGCTGTCAAATCCATTTCATGGCCTTCAGAATCCGATATAGTGTTTCTAGATCTATCAGAAGTAAGGTTTCCAAGTATATCCATAGACAATCTCGTATTGAATATTCCAATACTTATTTCTCAATTACTGATTTTAAAGAGTCTATTGCATTACAATGTTAAACTAAGTGACGTAATGCTATTTGTACCCTATGAAACCGAGAAAGCATTGTTGAAGCATCTCATCTTCAAGAATTTGTTTAAGATAAGCGAGTACCCCTCTATTCTATCTATAGATAATCTTAAGCATGTATATGAACAGAAAGACTATGCAATAGTCTCTATGCCAATAATTGTAGAGAAACCTCTAAATAGATACCTTGAACATATAGGCGATGACGATATACGGAGACTTATCTTTGCAACTAGACGAAAACTCATATTTTTAACTCATACAAAGACTCTTAAGTCGATACCTAGTCTAAGTACTCTGGTAAGAATATCAAGTGATGAAGCTGTAAGTTCTATTCAGGATATACGCAATGTTATTACAATTCAGCAGCTAAAGCAAGTCGATGATATAGATAGAATTGCTAGTGAATACATACCCTCAAGAATCTATCATGTAGATCAATCATTAATACAACAAACAATACACAAGGCGTTACTGAGAAGTAAAAGAAGTATCATCTTAGTGACTTCTATCCCATCTATAGATTTCGATAAAGCGAAAGAGTTTGTGGATGTTCTAAGAGATAAGGCGTTTCAAGGTGTTGAGATAGAGCTGTATATATCACCCGTAGGTGCAGGATCTACAATCATGGAATCCTTTGTTGAGTTGGGACTAAATGTCAAGACATGTAAAGAAATTGTTGGTTCTCTAGCCATAATCGATGACTATGTGATAACTTGTCGTGGAGACTTATTCACGATTTCTCAAACCCAAGGCCCATGCTATATAGCTAGATCACCACCTATAGTTGAAGCTATACGAGAGTCTATATTAGATAAACTGAGATAGAAGTGGGACTTTTGTGATGATGTGCGCCCTGTCTGAACTGTGATGATTTTCCCGCATTACTGAACACAGTACATAAACCTCGATACAGCTTCTTTAGATCTAATGGAGGAACATAATGTATTCTGGAGTGGGATAGAGATGTATCAACACCTAGATAGAGAAGCTCTAGAAAGAGAATTAGAGGTATTGAAGAGAAGACTTCTTGAACTTGATGTTGAGATAAGACAGGTTGAAGAGGAATTGCAGCGTTTGAAACTCAAAAGAGCTATGTTGAAACAGGAAAAGAGAAGAATAGAGAAAAAGATTCAAGAACTAGAACACTATCTAAAGTCCTAGGGGATGAGGAGCGCCTGCGACGCATGATAGGTGATTTAAGCGAGGGTCGGCCGACCCTACAATGATATGATGAAGAGTCCTGGTACTGATAAGAACATGATGTTAACGGCTTAAACTGATGTTCTCGAGGTGTACTACCTTTGAAGAATATCTATAGATGTAGAGTTTGTGGTTTGTATACTGAAGAACCTATACATTGTGGTGTAAAAGCTGAGCTATTTCTTGATGGAGAGAGAAGGTTGTTATTGAGTAAGCTTTTATCATATATACTAAGACACGATCCTTCATCTATAGGTATTGAACTAGATGAAGAAGGTTGGACTGACATAGAATCTCTTGTTAATGGTATAAAGTATCGTTGGAGAAATTCTCATCTGTATAAATGGCTTAGAAAAGAGCATGTTATAGCTATAGCTATGTTGGATCCCAAGGGTAGATTTGAAGTTCGTGAAAATAAGATTAGGGCTAGGTATGGCCATAACAAAAATCTTCATTTGAAGATACGGTACGAAGAAGAGATGAATTCTGGAATACTATACCATGGAACATCGAAGAATAGTTTAGCAAATATACTTCGAGAAGGTATCAAACCTATGAAGAGAATGTATGTACACCTCTCAACATCAGTTGAAGATGCATGCACTGTAGGTTCCAGACATGGTGTACCAGTAGTGCTAGTAATCGATGTCGAGTGTTTAAGGAGACATGGCTTAAAGGTGTATAGAGCCTCAGAGAGAGTTGAACTCGTTGAGTATGTGCCTCCTCAGTGTATCATTGATATCAGAAGTTGTTAGTTAGTGGGCCCGCGGGGATTTGAACCCCGGACCTCCGCCTCGTCAGGGCGGCGTCCTA
>CAZUDD010000032.1:0-10281 GCA_964619665.1 uncultured Desulfurococcaceae archaeon
CAATAGTTATGCCAATATTCATTACCGCATTTGCACTCTACACCATAAGAATCATTAAGGGTCCAACAGTTCCAGATATGGTTATAGCAGTAGATGCTCTATCATATGACTTAGCAGCATTTTTTGTAGTTCTATCAATCTACTTAAAGTCTCCGATACTAGTCACATGTGCAATTGTGCTAGCATTATGGGCATATGCTCTCGATGTATATGTCGCTAAGTATCTAGAAGGTAAAGATATAGGTGAATAACATGGTGTTGGAATTACCCTTAGTTAAGTGGTTAATTGCTATAATAGGTGAAGTACTCATAGCTATAGGTGCTTTTTGTGATCTTGTAGCTGCAATAGGCATGTTGAGATTTCCAAACTTCTATCTAAGACTACATGCACTAACTGTTGGTAGTATTGGTGGAGCTTTTGTTCCGCTAATTGGAGCATCACTACTAGCTCTTGTAGCTGATTTCCTAGGTATTCATAGGTTCTTTTTAGCTGGAGCTGGTATAGTCACAGCAGTACTGATACTCATACTCGCACCTACAGGCTCACATATAATTGCACGTGCTGCACATAGATCTAGAGTTGAAGTCTATCCTAAAGTTGTTGATCATTTAGCTGAAGATCGTGAGATGAAGAGAGGTGGTGAAACATGATGACCTTAATACCCCTGATACTCATGGCTATAGCAGCTCTTGCCTCTGTAATAGCTACGTACCTAGCCATCATAGAGAAAGACTTGATTAAAGCAGCTATATTTTCAGCTCTACAGAGTACTGCTTATGCAGCTCTATTCTATCTATTGATGGCTCCAGACATAGTATTAACATACATACCAGTTGCAGTTGGTATCTATCCAGCTGTACTCGTATTCCTTATAAAGAAGACAGAACGCTATGAGGGGTAAGCCTTGAGCTGGAAAGTACATGCAGTAATAATAGCCACAGTGACCACAGCAATAATAGTATTTTCGCTTTTGATAGCTTCAAGAGGATTAATGATTAGTATACCTCTAGATACTCCTAGAACTCTAGCTCTATGGTATCTAAGAACAACGTATACTCCTTGGAATAGAAACTTTAGTGCAATGGCACCAGAAGGAGTTACTGCTATAGTATGGGATTATAGAGGTCTTGACACAGTCTTTGAGACATGTGTTCTCTACTTTGCGATAATAGCCTCTGTGGCCATAATGAGAGATATAGTCATAAAACCAGGTAGCATTCAACAGAGAGAACTTGGATTATCGATAATAGCTAAAACAGCAACTAGATTGATAGTGCCATTAATAGTTGTTACAGCATGTGCAATAGCACTCCATGGTCATTT
Organism: uncultured Desulfurococcaceae archaeon; assembly: GCA_964619665.1. Taxonomy (GTDB): domain Archaea; phylum Thermoproteota; class Thermoprotei_A; order Sulfolobales; family Ignisphaeraceae; genus CAZUDD01. The sequence continues at coordinate 1,325 of CAZUDD010000032.1, forward strand.
AACACCGGGTGGTGGTTTTCAAGGTGGTGCTACAGCTGCTGTAGTAACCCTACTCATACTAATCGTATTTTCATACATCTTCACAGTTGAAAGAGGTATTACAAAGAACAAGATGTTAGTTTTGAGAAGTGTTGGATTACTAGGAATTGGATTAGTATCATTGGCTGCTCTCATAGTCGCACTAATATACAATGTACCTAAGGTCTATATACTACAGAATCAACCTAAGCCAATAGCACCAATAGGACTACCGTATAGAATTGGACCATCACTAGTTAGTGGAACTCTTATAATGTTTAACATATTTGAAACTCTAGCCGTTGTAGCTGGTTTTACACTTCTCTATCTACTCCTCTCTTATCCTGAAGAAGAAGTTCGTAGGTATATGGTTGAAGAAATGAGAGCTGGTGAAACACATGGTTAAGATTCTAGGAATATCTCCAGAATCATATCTCATGACCATAGTCCTAGTATCGCTATTTGTCAACATAGTCATATCGATATATGGTATTCTAGCTAGACCTAGTCTAATCAAGAAAATAATAGCATTGACTATACTAAGTGATTCAGCAAATGTTCTAGCTATATATGTCGGATTTAGAAGAGCGGTATGGTATCCTAAACCACCCGTCGTAACCAAGTTGAAACCATCACCGGAAGACATAGTTGAATTCACTAAGTATGCTGTAGATCCACTACCACAAGCACTAGTACTAACAGCTATCGTAATAGGTCTCGCCGTAACACTATTCCTGGTATTTCTAACACTACAAATCTATAGACTCTATGGAACTACAGATGTTAGAAGAATTGCAAAGCTTAGAGGGTGAAGACTATGAGGATAGCTAGAGCAATACCGGTAGCTATTCTCTCATTTATAGTGTACATAGTGTTCAGCGGATCAACATCTATCTACGATATTGTTACAGGTAGTCTTGTTGCAATAGCTACCGGGTTAATTACAGCAAATATAGTGGTTCAGAAAGCTTCAAAACCATTGAATCCCATAAGATGGATTTGGACTCTAGTATATGCAGTAATATACTTCTTCTATGCTGAGGTAAGAGCACACACTGATGTCATTAGGAGAATTCTTAGTCCAAAAATGCCTGTTAAACCAGGAATTGTTAGAGTCCCATACGATGTCAAGACAGATTACGCATTAACACTTATAGCCAACTCCATAACCAATACCCCTGGAACACTTGTTGTAGATGTTGATACAGATAGAAAGATACTCTACGTACATTGGATAGATGTTAAAGCAGTAGAACCTGAATTAACGAGAAAATACATCTCTGAACTTTTTGAAAAATATGCTAAAAAGATATTCGATTGATGGTGAGAACCCATGGAGCTATATGCACAGATACTCCAAAACCTGATAGAGATAGTGAAACTCAACATCTATGGATTTGCTCCAATAATACTAGTGATAGCTGCATTCGCAATACCACTCCTATCTATGGGTATAAAGAGAAAGAGATTCTTTGATGTATATGCAGTGTTCTTCGCAGTCATAGCTCTACTCATAGCAATATCTATAGCTAGAGATGTTTTCGTAGAGAAGAAGATTATAGTGTATCCCTTTGGTGGTTGGCCACCACCGATAGGTATAGCATATGAAATCGATGCGTATGGAGCAATACTGGGATTACTTACTGCTTCAGTTATGTTCGTTATAGTGATCTACAGTATTTGGTATACTGATAGAATGAAGGGTACAGGCTATGTATGGTTCTACACACTCCTACTAGGTCTTGAAGCTGGTATGCTTGGATGTATCTATACAGGTGATGCATTCAACTTATTCGTTATGCTTGAAGTACTAGCTATATGTGCTTATGGATTAGTGGCATTCTATAGATCTAGACCTCAAGCTGTTGAAGCTGCTATGAAATACGGTTTTATAGGTGCTATGGCAACAACACTCTATTTCCTAGCACTAGTACTGTTGTATTCAAGCTATGGAACACTAAATATGGCGGATCTAGCATTTAAGTCTAGAGCAGCAACAGTCTACGGTATTCCTTATACAGCACTAGGAGTTGTTTATAGACTTAGTGGTGGTATTTTCGGTAATATCATTCTGAGTACTGTTGTAGCTATAGCTCTAACCGTATGGGTATTTACATTCAAAGCAGCACTCTTCCCAAATCATTTCTGGTTACCTGATGCTCATCCAGAAGCACCTACACCAGTTTCAGCAGCATTATCTGGTCTAGTTGTTAATGTAGGTGTGTATGCTGTAGCTAGATTCATGTACACAATCTTTGGTAGACTAAGTACTCTTGACATAGTTAGAGTTGTTGTTGCAGGTATAACAATGACAGTAAGAGATGCTATACTAATGTTTATACTGATACTTGGATTCCTATCAGCTCTTGTAGGAGCTATCCTTATGGCTGTACAAAGCGATATTAAGAGGTTACTTGCTTATAGCACAATCAGCCATATAGGATTGATATTTGCTGGTCTATCACTAGGATTCTCAAGTATATCAATGACAGTATCTAGACTTGGATTAACAGCAGCACTATTTCATCTTATAAACCATAGTGTTGGTAAAGCACTACTCTTCCTCTCAACAGGAGTATTGATTGCATTTGCTGGTTCCAGAGATATATCTAGAATTGCAGCTATTGGTAGATTAGCGCCAATAGCATCAGCAACTACAGTTATAGGTGTTCTACATCTTATAGGAATACCACCTTTCTCAGGATTCTTCAGCAAATATCTATTGTACCAAGCATTCATGGCGGCGAACATGCCTATACTAGCTGTACTGGTAATAATTGTATCTGCAATTTCAGTTCTAGGCTATGTAAAGATAATTATGGCAGCACTTTCAAGACATAGTGAAGTAGTTGAGAAGTTCAAAGAACCCCTATCTGGCTCATTTGCATTGATAGTCCTCGCAATAACAACTATAGTATTGACTATAGCATTACCACTAGGATTTAGATCAATACTCGATATAGCATCTACTTCCTTAATCGATTTCTCAAGATATATAAACTCATTCCTAACCTCAGCATATCTACCTGGGTGAAATAATGGATCCTCTTAAACTAGCCTTAACACTATCACTGTCAACGATTATCACAGCATTCATAGTATTGATTATACAGAGAGCCATGAAAGCATTCTATGGACCTCAAACAGAAGAAGCTCAAAAAATGTATATTGGTGGTGAAGAACCAGGTATTCTACGGTTAAAGATACCTAGAGCTGAAGCAATGTTTTGGGGTCTTGTGAGAAGATATGCTGAGAAACTCTTTTCACTACTTAGAGATGTTGTTCATAGTGGTAGGTTAAGTGATTGGGTTGGATATATGTCTTTCTGGTTATTTCTACTACTCTTCCTCTCATTCATAGCAATACTAATGTTCTTGAGGGTATAGTTATGGTGTTGAGGATAGATCTTGAGTATATAATCAGTATGTTGAAACAGATGGTGTATCCAGCACTAAGTGTACTAGTATTTCCTGGTCTAGTATTCCTCGTAATTCTAGGCCTATTAACTGAATGGTATATACGAAAAATAGTTGCTAGAATGCAGAATAGAATGGGTCCTAGCTATGTAGGGCCATTCGGTATACTACAACCATTTGCAGATATATTGAAGTTACTAAGTGTTAAGGAAGAGATTAAACAGAGATTTTCAGCTCCATCAGTTTCTAGACTATTTCTAGCAATAGCTATTGGAGCTATTGCTAGTGCTTCAACACTACTACCACTAGCTACATTCACAAAGGTGTTTACAGGTCCTTATGATGTAATTGTGCTAATCTATCTCTATGGTGTTTGGACTGCAATAGCATTACTAGTACTAGGTCTTCTACATCCAAATCCATATACAATAGCTGGTGTATCAAGATTAGCAATATTGATAGCTTTAACTGAGCCAGCATGGTTTGCAGCTCTACTCATACCCATAACACTAGCTACACTTAATGGATTAACACCAATACCCTTCTCAGTATACTATACATCGATTAACTCCTGGAAACTATGGACTTCACCTATAGCTATTATAGCTATGGTATTAGGATTAATATCGATCTTTATATCAACACAATGTAAGTTAATGCTAAAACCCTTCGATATTCCAGAAGCAGAACAGGAACTCATTGCAGGATTTATAACTGAACTAAGTGGACCAACACTAGGTCTATACATACTTCTTCATGATATCGATACAGCTTTTGCAGCGCTAGTAATAACATTTCTATTCCTAGGTGGAGCCTACCCATTCACTATAACGAGTATACCGGGAATTATAGTGTTATTCGTGAAGTACTTCATAGTGATAACGGTGATTGCTATAATAAGAAGTTCTATGGGTAGACTAAGAATTGAACAAGCACTAAGTATTGTAGGCAAATACGGACTAATCCTAGCAGTTATAGGTCTTATAATAGCCATTATCGAACCATATATCAGGATTCCAATAATTTTAATACCTCGTTAACTAATCTATCTAGAGCTTTTTTCAATTCAATACTTAGTTCTTCACCAATATCGAGAGATTCAGCTTCAACACCAATAATCTCTATATCTATAGGATGAGATAGATACACCCGTAATAGCTCCAGCAATCTCTTCATAGGTATCGAGTGTGTCGATACAGTAAAAACATCTACTATATCATCGAAATCTATAGATAAGAAAGAAGCTGGAGAAGCTCGTCCCGATATAACAGTGTCAAGAATGAGAATTTTCTCTGGATCTAAATCTAGTATTTTACCAAGACAAAACTCTAATCCATATTCACACAATACGACATTGTCTATAGAGTACTTAGTACTCTTTAGTAGATGTCTACAGAGTTCAAGAGCAAATCTATCATCGCTACGAAGTTCAGACCCTATACATGCAATAACACATCTTCTCGACTTTATACAGAGAACTATCTTTTTAGCAGCAGATTTTATATCTAGAAGTTTCATCGTGATACCTCAATTAATCTCATAATGTTTTTAGCAATACCATCGATATACGGTTTTAAGATATTGTAAAGCTCATCTATGTTACCAATATAAGAGCGTATCTCTTTTACATATGGTATTAAGCCAAGGAATTCAATTCCATGAATATCACATAACTTCTTGATATAGGTACTAGGTTCTAATCTATAAGCCATATTCTCTAATAATCCAAGTATCTCTATATTCATGGACTTAAGCATAGTTATCAATTTATTTGTAGCTTTCATTGTCATGGGATCATCTATAGCTATTACTATGGGCTTTATACGAGGTATAAGCTCAATAATGTCTAGTACTTCATCTGAAAGTCCAGGTGGAGTATCTATGAATACAAAGTCCTTTTTATTCCATATAGTTATCGCTAATAATTCTTTGATAGCATTACTAATCTCAGAACCTCTAAGTGGAGTTGGATTCTCCATAAAGTAGTACTCTATGCTCATAAACGATAGATTGTTGATTCTAGGTGGTATAACACCTTTCTCTTCAATAGGCTTAGTCTTCTCTATATCAACTCCTAGCACCACATGTAGCGATGGATTGGTTATATCTAGGTCTAGTAGACCTACCTCAAATCCCATTTTTGTAAAGGTATATGCTAGAACAGCTGAAATAATAGATTTTCCTGTTCCACCCTTAGAACTCATAATCGGTATAATAGTCTTTATATCGCTAAATCTATGCTTAATCAATACTATACGTGGATCAATACTATCTATCAAAACTCAATCGCCTCAATATATACTCCTCTACCTTTAACGATCTCTATATCTTTAGATTTACAGAAAGGACACTCAGTAAAACTATGAATTGCTTCAGGTATAAAATGAATAGCTTCTCTCATATAGTCTTCGAGTACTACATCATCTAGTTTCCAGTGTTTACCACATCTAAGACATCTTAATTCAGCTTTTTCATCTCTAATAACTATATTTTCAACTACAATGCTTTTCCTTGTAGAGAGATCCTTCATCAATTCATTCAAAGCATACTCGAATATCTCTCTATCTATATTTTGAAGTTCTCCTAAAACTATAGTAATGCGTTTTATCTTATTCACATTCTTTTCTACTGCAATACTCTCAATAGTTTTTGTTATAGCTTCAGCTAATGCCCATTCATGCAAATTGATCCCCGAGTAAAGTTTATGAGTTTTGAATTATCATAAGCTATCTAGACTATAACGGAATCTACAGGGAAAGAAAAAGTTGACTATATTAACACTTATAGTAAGGTTTTTGAGAAGACTTGTCAGGGCTATTAAAAGACATAGACTATCTCTTACAGCAACACTATTTGCAACTTCTGTAACTTTGAACTCAATACTATTCTATATAGTTGAGGTTGTTCAAGGACCTCAAAAAGACCTTACATTTTTTCACTGTCTTTACTGGGCTATAGTGACAATGACTACTGTTGGATATGGAGATATTGTTCCTAGGACATCGCTTGGACGCATAATAGCTTTAGAAACCATAATTCTAGGTATTGTAGCTTTTACGCTATTTATCTCGACAGTAGCCGAATTTTTTGTTACACATACACTGCGTAGGTATATGGGGTTAGGTGTGAGCAGAGTTAGAAGAGCTGATGTAATAGTTGTCGGCTATAATGAGATTTGTAGAGAGACCGTCAATGAGATTAAGAGAAATGCTAAAGAATTGAATATAGTGTGGATTATGGATAGAAGACCTAGAACACCACCAGAAGATATAGACTATATCGTTGGAGATCCAACAGAAGAACATACATTGTTGAGAGCAGGTATTAGGAAAGCCAAGAGCTTAATAGTATGTCTATTAAATGATGCTAGAGCACTACACGTTGTTTTAATGGCTAAGAGATTGAATAGAGATCTAAACATAATCACATTAGCAAGTACTAAGAAAACTCAGGAACTATTGAAAGAAGCTGGAGCAAATGTGGTTGTACCACTAAGAGTTGTTGGACGAGCTCTAGCCACAGCACTCTTTGGCGAAGGAATATCACAAATGCTTGAAACTGTTGCTGAAGCAACCGTTGGAACCGAGATTATTGAGATACCTGTAGACAGTACAACAGACGGAAAGACAGTTGACGATGTTGTGAAATCTCTTGAAGATAGAGATAGAAAGCATAGATATCTACCAATGATGGTCTCAAGAGAGGGAAGAATCACTACTATAAGAAGTGGTGATAGAGTACATAGAGGTGATAAAGTGTTGATCCTTAAGACAAAGAAAGAGAAAGAAGAGTAAATTGCATAAGTGTGTATAAAAAACTCAATATATCCTTTATGGTCTATAAGAAAGCTGGTGCTTTTTATATGCGTTTAATGATTATACATCCACATCTAGACGTAGTTGGAGGTAGTGAAATTCTAACACAGATACTAATATATGAACTTGCTAAGATGGGCATCGATATAATGGTTTTAACAAGAAATAGAAATGTAGATAGATTTCCAGAAAAAAGAAATGTTAAGTTCAAATACTTTGAACAGATTGGCGATAAACTAACACAAGAACAAATACTTTCAAGACTATTGGACATATTCTTCACAATATCTCATGCAGTAAAAGATTTTGATCCTCATGCAGTTCTAGTCATGATACAAGAACCAGTTTATGGAGTTATATCCAAGCTTATTAGTCCAAAGATTGGTACTGCTATATACATACACTATCCATTTGAAGAAGAACTCAAACCTGAAAACTTACCAAGATTTATCAGCATGTATAGATTCCCAACACTATACGAAGGACTATTCCCATTCATAAACTTAAAAATGACAAATTCAAACTATACAGCTAGAGCTCTATACAAACACTTTGGTCTTGAAAGTAACGTTGTGTATCCAGCAGTTCCATGGGAATACTTTGAGAAAGAACCAGATCTAAATGAGGAACCAGAAAATGTTATTATTACTGTTGGTAGATTTGTACCACAAAAACGTATCGATGTACTCATAGATATGTTCATAAATAAGATTAGGAAAGAAGTCCCCGATTCAAAACTTATCGTTGTTGGATTAAAAGATCCTAGATATGAAGACTACTACAATAGTCTTGTAAAGAAAGTTGAGGGTACAGAAAATATCGAGTTCATAGATAGAGCTTTAACACCTAAAGAAATGATTGAATTCTATAAAAAGGCTAAACTCTATGTTCATATGAGGATAGGTGAACACTTTGGTATGGCTCCAGTAGAAGCTATGAGTCAAGGAGCTGTACCCATATTACCAAAGAAATCTGGTCTCGCAGAACTAATCACGCATGGTGTTCATGGCTATGCATATACATCAGATGATGAATGTCTTCAATATATATTAAAAGCTCTTAAAATGCCTTGGAATGAATTCAGAATCCTTAGAAGAAATGCCTATGTAAGGGCACTATACTTCAATCCTGATAGATTTGCTAAGGATGTCTATGGATATCTATCCTTGATAACAGCATAAGCTTTTTCGACAGCATCTCTAAACACTTCAACAACTTTCTTCGTATCAACTGTTGAAACATAAACACCAGTACCCATTTCAAAACCACCCCATATCGTTGTTGTAGGCACAAACTCTATATGCCAATGAAAATCATCTACACTCTTCGGTGCCATATGAATCCAGAAGTTGTAGTCTACATCACCTATAGCTGATATACTCAGCTGAATCAATGATAGTATCTTTGCTAAATCTCTAAGCTCTTCTTCATCTATATCTGTAAACCTAGCTCTATGCCTGTATGGAACAATATGTAGTTCAAATGGTTTTCGTGGAGCATTAGCTGCATAAACAATAAATTTATCTGTTCTCAATACCTCAAGATCTTCAACTTCTTTTGAACTTATGTATCTACAGAATGGACATGTGCTAGAGGATCTATACTCATCAATTTCTTTAGCTATTTCAGGTGGTATAAATGTCAATGCAAAGAGTTGCATATGTGGATGTTCAATACTTGCACCAGCTCTAGGACCTCTATTCTTTAT
>CAZUDD010000033.1:0-10280 GCA_964619665.1 uncultured Desulfurococcaceae archaeon
GTATAGGGCTTCACTACGTACGTACATTCTCCTGGAACTGGATACTGTGAACTACAATCTTGTATTAATCCAAACGATATCAGGAGAGTCTTGGTAAATGTGTGAAAATGCTCGTGATAGAAATAGTTCCAAGGAAGCCAGACTTCAGGTACATATGGATATCTCAATATAATTTTAGGTATTGATATAGCTAATATGCCGTGTTTACCTAGCTCTCTATATGCATTTACTTCAATTATTATTGTAGTACCATTGAACATACTGGTTGTAGCAGTAAGAGCATCAATGAGTAAAAGTAGTTCGAGCTTATCTAGAATGAGGCCTTTCATATGCAATACATATCTTGGGGTTAACAACAAAGTATGCTCTTCGGATATCGATGTGATGAAGACTGGTACCTCTATGTCTATGCCTCCAATATGTATGTTGATGTTCTTATTGAGCTTTGTCTTGACGTAATCAACACATTCTTTGTCTTTACATACAATGTCATATTCTATAATTAGATCAAATCTATCTAGAAATATTGACCTGTTAGTTATACCGTTGAGAGGTGCAGTACTGATAATAAATTGGGGTACTTCTGATATACTTACTTCACCAAGTAATGGATTCAATATCAGGGTGTTATTATCTACACGATCTTCTCCGTAGATAACGATATATCCATTCTTTGTAATTCCCTTAAGATATTCTTCAAGCTTTTTATCTCTTTCTTTAACAATGTATTTTGAAAATGATACTGATGCTATAGCAATGTATGCTGGATGTTTTGAATTCGTTTTTAGAGACACAACAATACGTATGAAATCATTTAATGTAAATTTCATTTTGTCAATCGAAGATAGATTTATTGGTATCTCAATTCTATGATATGAGTATGGGCTTGTGATACTGAATTTATTTGATATACTTGCGCATTCACGGAATTTGATTGCATTTTCAATTATTCTTCCCTTACATATCTTCACATCCACGTGAAGATCTCCATATAGATAACCGGAAATCGATTTTGCTATAATGTCTAACTTTATTGATGTTATATTTGATCCTAGATAGACCTTTTTTGTAATGTCATTAATAGGTGCTACATTTTTAGTTAATGCAATTACATAGAAGATGTCTGGGTCTAGTATATCTATTTTAATGTTGTATTTCTTTTCTAGGTTTTTAACATATGTTCCTCCACCATCAAGTAATAGATAGTGAGTTCCTAGCTCAGACAAGAAACCTCTTACTCTAGAACGAGATAACCTCACAAAAACCTCTTCATCACAACCAAGAAACTCCATATCTTTGCTAAAGACATAGAATTTATGTGTTTTGAATGCCAGTACCACTATATTCGTGCTATGTATAGGTCTAGCCATGATCTCTCTATTGTTTGCTATCACTATATAGCCTCTAGACACTGTATTGACCATGCTAAGAATTTTTGGTGTTGATGATAGTGCATCTGTTCCTAGACCAAGAGTTAGCGCTAACTTTGTTAATGGTAGATCAAGTATTCTCTTGTCATCAAATACAATTGCGAACACGATATCCTTACCGAGTTTTACAGGGTTTAGAAATAGTGGACTATTAATGCCTAGATAGACAACAGTATTTCGAGATATCTTAGCTACCAAGACTTTGTGTAGTCTAAGCCTTGCTAACACTGGGTTGCAAAGCAGTCTAGAGATTGACTCAAAGCTATAGCTTTGTTCTGTACCTCTAATGGGGGTATACGGAGTGCGCGATGCACCACTTGTTGAAGTAAATATTGGTGTACGACTAACTAGTGGTTGAGAACCGCTCTTAGATATGAGTTCACCTACCTTGACAGGTATTCTCATTATCAATACATAACCTCTTCTAACATATTCGATATCTTTGACGAGTTTAAGGAGAGATTCTATTGCTTTAAATCTCAACTCTTTTGGAATTCTGTATATTGTTTCTCTATCGAGGTATGGAGCTAGATTTGAGGGTATTACAAAAGATTTTGGTAGTGCTATTGCGTCGCCTAGATACGGCTTACCATCTATAAACCTCAAGATCTTTAAACTAGCAGTTTTAGCACCAATGAGCTGAGGCAAATTGTTAACACTAGCAATAGCATAGACATAGATAATGGAGTTTCTATCTATAGACCTTATGATTTCATTTAGAGAAGATATTGAAGTATACCTGTATCTAGTACTAAAAGATGTATCTATAGCGCTATTATGTATGGAACTTGGGAATACAGTATAGACACTTAGAGCTGATGGTATAATCAGTACTAAGAGTACGATAGACAGAATTACCTTTATTTGCATAATCTGGTCCCATTAAGAGGTCTTCATTACGAAACCTAGTGGTAGCCCTATTCTCAGTCTATACATCTTTAGCTCTCTAACTACCTTCTCTAGAACGTCTACTTTGACTAGTAGTGTACCACTCTCAATGTGTGAAGATACTAGAATAACGCTGTCTCTATACTTTGAAGTGATGTTTATGAGAATTGCACTTACATTTATTCCTTCTAGATCAGGATACCACTGGTACTCTGGATCAAAATCATAGACTGGTTTTCCACCAACGTTATCACCAGCAGCAGTTACTTCGAGAAGTAGCCATATATCGTCATAGTCTAGAACTTTCAACATATCAACGATCTCTTTAGCGAACTGTGAATCTATAGAACATAACCCTGAGTTGCCTGGTATCGTTTTATCGCAGTTCCTATGCCCCTCGTCTATCCATACAATGGTTATATCTATCCTAGCACCAAGTCTATAAAGCTTAACATACTGTTCAAGACATAAAGGACTAACTTCGCGTAATAGATATCGTTCACGATCTATATACACAAAGAGCACTAATTGACCTGAAACTATTGAGCAACCACCCATTAACTTCTTAGCAATAACATCTACGACTGGTACATCCAATCCAAACTTATTGCGTATAGTGATAGGGCAACCAACATCAACTTTTCCCTCAAGAATTAACTCTGGCTTCTCTATCAATGGAATACTGGTATTGTCTATATTTACAGTAGTGTTTTCAAGGCATTCTCTTCTTAACTTCCATACGAGATCAGCTATCTCTTTAGAGAAATGTTTTTTCCACCAATCATAGCTCTTCACAATAGCATTATAGAATAACCATCTATTAAATTCAGTTGTACGTTTAAAACCATTATCTATTATCCAATAAATACCTCCTTTCTCAATACTAAAATCGATAATTTGTCCTCGAAAGACCTTTACCTTAATCACCGTTTCCTCTCTTATAGGACTAGTAGCTATTGTTGTTGTAGAGACTGAGGATGTTGATTCATGTCTAGATGGTGTACCTGATCTTGTAGTAGTTGTTAGTGTATCAACGTTGTTTTGATTCCACAGAAACGCTATACCGGCTATAGATCCAAGAACTATGATGAATGTTACAATCACTATGCTTATCTTCATTAAGACACCACTACCTCGTTCGAGCTGAGTAATAATAAACCTCATCTACATAGAGCTATCGCTGCAGACAAACCTATTGTTGTGTGTCTAACTATGCTAATGCTATTCTTTTCAGTACTTCTAGTAACCCGTATTCATCCATTGGCCCTTCTGAAACAGCTATTCCATTTATAGCTACTAGTGGTACCATTGTGGTTGCGTATCTATCAGCTATATCTGGATTTTCGTATGCTTCAACAACAACTGATTTTATTGTTCCAGGACCAAGTAGTTTATTTGTATATGCAAACATATTTGCTGTTAGAGCTACATATGGACAGTATGGACATGGTGGCGTAACTATAACCTCTATAACGATATCCCTATCTATTTTCGAGACCTGTTCCTGTATATCTCTTGGTAGTCCTGGATCTTCATTGCTTATCCTAATCAATGTCTCTATAAACGATCTTATCTCTTCACCAGCTGGCATACCTAGATAAGTTATTGTTCCTTCAAGAAGTTTTATTGTTGGTACTCTATCAACACCATACTTAGCAAAGACGTCGATGTTATCTTCTCTATAGAATATCTCTAGATCAACAACATTTCTATTGTTTGTAGACGGGCTATTCTCAGCAATAATCCTCAACAGCTTCTCGGTCTCAATACACGTGAAACAATCTGTTTTTGCTGTAAAGAGCTTTACATTAACAGGTTTCTTCATATCTCTAAGAGCTTCTCTAAGAGCATCAATATCTTGAGGAGTAAACTGAACTTTAAACATACTCTCAAAATCTATGAACGGTATAGACTCATCATCGCTAAGCACAGTTATCACCAACAGAAAAACCTAGTTGTTATCACGCTCTAAAACCCTAAGTATTTAACAGTAATTAAAAACTTTTTAATGAATTGAAGATAGTTTAGACCGTTACTGCTTTCTATCGAAGTATATGTTCTTCGCCTTTACAGATAGTGGAATACCTATGATGAAGTCTGCATCTTCTATCAGTTTTAGTTTTTGTGCTGCTAAACCAATAGTAAACATGATCCTGTTATCAACATTCATTATAGATGCTATCTTAACTGCTGATCCAAGTGCAATACCAAGGTTTATCAATGCCATAGCTATATTTAGATCTACTTTCCATTCAGGTGGAGTCTTAATACCTAGATCCACTATCTTAGCACCGATGAGAACAACAGCATCAGAATCACGAACATTCTTAGCATCTCTAGCAAAGAAAGCACCGTATTCACTAGCTAATTCCTCCATTTTCTTAGCTAGTTTTTCAAGTTCTTTACGTTCAGTTAAAACAACAGTTGTTATATTATCGATACCTCTAGCTTTAGGAGCTGTTTTAGCTGCTATAGCCATAAGCTGAGCAACAACAGCAACACCATTCTCAAACAACTTATCTTCTCTCAAAACCATGTAGAACCCCCTAGAAACCACTATAACACAGATATTTCTAGGTATCGTATACACGAATAGATGAGCTGCATCTAGCTATACTATCTCATAGATGTTTATAGATGTTGCCATATCAGGTAAACTCCTTCAATATCTTGATGCTATTTGGTTCAACTCTAAGCAGTACTTGTTGAAGAACCTCGATGTTCATATCATCTCGATCTCTAAGATAGAAATCTACTAATGTTGATGATGTTAAAACATTCATGCTCTCTTTATAGATGTGATATACTTTATAGTAGCTTTTTCTAAGGTCATCGAGCTCCTCATAACTTTTAACGATTGTTGATGAATAGAGATAGACATCATCTTGAACTACTATTAGCAGACCTGTAATCAATGCTTGTCTATCCCTAACATATCTACTGTATATCTCTTCATAGATATTCTTGGTGCATGTATCAACATCTTTTTCTCTTTGAAGACATTTATCTAGTTCTCTAGCGATAAACTTTGTTAGTAGCTGAGTATCACTGTAGATCCATGGTGATAAACCTAGGTCTCTAGCGATAGAAGTCTTATCTATAACACCATTATGAGCAAGCCATATACATCCCATTCCATTCAGTATATACTCTCTAAATGGGTGAGTCCATTCTAAACCTATTGGTTCTCCATAGCCAGTAGCTCTTGAATGTAGAATCATGTATATGTTTCCACTATCTGATTTACGGAGTATATACAGGATCTTATCTATGTATTGATATAGCTTCTCTATGGTAATAAGCTCTGAGAACCTCTCATAAACAACGATATTTCTAACAATGTTGTTTTTCTCGACCTTTAGAATAGCTGCTAAACCCCATCCATCACCATGACAAAACCTTTCACCGTTAGTCAACTTCTCTAGGTATGGATCGTGTGTAGAAGCACTAACAAATGAAGCTAACAATTTCTTCAATAATTCTTCGAGATTCTTGTTGTAGTTCATAGCTAAGAAAAGAACTCTACACATAGATACACCTAGATCAAGAGCTATACCAAGTTATTAATCTGTATCTATGTTGAGTTGATAATAGGTGATTTTGTGAGTTACGAAATACTAAAAGATGAAGAGAAAAAGATTGCTGAAGCTATGTTGAGATATGTTATTGCTTTTGTTAAGAGTGGTAAAGAGGTTGTTTCTCGTGAAGAGTTTGCTAAGATTCTTGGTGTTGATATTGATAAAGCTAAGAATATCCTGAGAAAGCTGTGGAGATATGGCTTTGTTAGAAAGACTAGGAGGAGTAGAAGATACAAACTTTCTTTAGCTGCTAAACTACTAATTGAAGCTCTTCTTAGATTAGAACAGGAGAAGAGGTAGTTTATTTCATTGTTGTTCTAGCATATCGAAGAAACTCTGTGTTGATGCATATTCACGTGGTTTCTCTTCTGTTTTAGCTTTTTCAGGGAATAGATCTGGTCTAAGCTTCTTTAGCAAGCTCTTGATCTTTTTAAGGACTTCTAGATGATGTTCACGTGTTTTTCTTCTCCATGCTTCTGGATCTCTGAATATCAATGGAGTTACGATGTGTTCTACATATACTTCTGCTATTGGACAGTTATACAGACATAGCTTACACCTTATACATCTTGAGAAATCTATGACCCTGGGTCTACCATTAACTATTTTGAGCACATTCATGGGGCAGTTGTATTCACAGGATCTACAACCAGCACAATTTCTCCATCTATAGAACAGCTTTAACACATCAACTAGTTTTTCAACATCTCTATCCTCAGAATACTCAAGGATAATTCTAGAACCATCAATTTCTATTCTAGCTGTAGACCATTCAAGAACCAGCTTAGTACCATATCTATGGGTTTTCGCTGGTGATACAACCGTTATTTGATCCTCAATAGCTTTGATATTGACTTCTTCACTTAGAACAACTTCTATTCTAGAACTTGTTCTCTCAACACTTAGTATTGCTGGTGAAACCCATTTACTTAGATAGTGTTCCCAGTTATCAACTCTATCAACAACCTTTAACTTCTTAGCCATCAACGTTCTGTATCTTGCTGGTGCTGTCCATCTCCATAGAGCATACTCAATCCATTCCTTAGGCATATCTAGTCTTCTACGCCAGTACTCAAGAACTTCAAGCCATCTAATCCATTCTTCTCTACCACTCTCTTCAAGTACTACAAATTCAGCTAGTGTTGATGCTGGACATAGGAAACACCCTATTCTCTCATAACCCATGAAGTAGAGTGGATTTGGAGATAGCTTCTTCATCAATATGTATAGCCATACCTCTAGCTGAGACCAATAGTTAATCGGTGATATGTTTAGTAGTTGTGGAGCCCATCTCAATCTCCATACACTTGGACTCCTAGCTCTATCTAGAGACTCGAAAGCTCTTTGACCAACAACATTGAGAGCACCACTAGGCCAATTACTCTTAACAGCTCTTTGAAGTGGTGTCAACTTTAGTATCTTACAACACCATCTATAGTCTCTACCTGGTGGTCCAAAGAACCATACACATCTCCAAAAAGCATCACCAGCTGATGCCTCGACAAGCTTAAGGTTGAATCTATCAACCGTTTTATACACTGTCTCAACAGTTTCTCTAAGCTCAATACCAGTATTGTTGAAGAGAACTACTGGTTCTAATCCAAGCTCTAGAGTTAGGTGAAGAGCTACAAGACTATCTTTACCACCACTAAAAGATACTACAACAGGTTTCTTAGTCTTCTCATACATTATAGCGATAAGTTTTTTCGATCTTGCTTCAGCAATTCTAAGAAACTCCTCATTAGCTTTAACAACATCTTCAACTGTAGAAGCACGATCACTATATCCAAGAATATCAGGTGATTCATCACCCCACCAACTATGTACTAAAACACGGTTTCTACCCTTAGCATATCCAAGACCAACAATCTTTCCATTAGGTCTAACAAGGAGTACCTGTTCTCTAGGTCTTAGCTCCATATTAACTCTTATGATATCCATAGGCATATACCTCTTCTTAGTAACAACGATCTTCTTAACCAGTTCTGGATCTCTTTGTAGAACTCTTAGAGCACCAACCTTAGATAATCTGAATCTCCATCTTCTTAGAAGTGGATCAAAGTATAGTCTACCGATCTGAACACCATCAACAAAAACTTCCTTCATCTCATCTGGGTAGGGAGCTTTATTCAATAGCATAACAGATGATTTACCGAGAAGTTCTCTTAATCCTGTTTCAGATCCAAACTCATTTATGTAAGCTTGTCTAAGTCTTGCAAAATCTCTTTCTAGAGCTAGTCTAGCATCACCAGGATCTGATAGTGGTAGTCTATGTGTTTGTGAACCACATCTAGGACATTTCTCGCCTAGTATCGGTACATTACAGTTGAAACACCAATACAACTTCTTTACTATTGGCCAAACAATTCTCCTACTCACTTAGCGATACACCTATACAACTCTCCTCTCTAAGACTATACTAGTGGTTGACCAAATCAATAACTCTACATGTCTGTACTACGAGTATGTAGAGAAAAGTTTTTGAGTTTTTGAAGAGAGTTCATTATGGCGTAGAGTATAGGGCGTAGACTATGCGCATATCTAAAGGTATAAGTCCGTATGTTTCTGCAATAATCTTAACACTAATCACTCTTGCAGCTGGAGCAGCAATACTGATATACGCATGGAATCTATGGCAACAAAGATATGGTGGTGTTCCAACAAGAGAAGAACTAGCTCTATACGAAACACTATCGATATCATATTGTAGACTAGCAAATGTTACAGCAGGAACAACACTACTAAATGCTGTTGGAGTTAACTGTACTGCTGCTGATGATCCATCCGTTAACAGAACAGTGATAGTCTTTGTTGTTGAAAACCCATCTACAATGCCAATACAGCTGAAAAGCCTGTATATAGATGGTGCATCAATAGATATCTACAACCACGCAATATGTTTTGCTACAAGCACAGACATAGTATCTAATGGAACAACAGTTATAATCAACTCAAAACCAATAACATCATTAACAGCAATAGCAGTACCACCAGGAGATGCAGTAACAATAACAATAATCTTCTATCAACCATATGGAAGAAGTGTAGTGAATCTAAAGCTAGTCTATGGACAATCACTAAACGAAATAAACAGACTATGCTCACCAATACCACTATATCCATAAACTCCTACCCTAAACACATAAACACACCAAGAACCACTATTCAACTCTAAAACCAACAACAATTAAAGTAAACGTTTTTATTATCTAGGAAAAAAAGCATTGGTGTCCCTATGAAGGTAATTCCAATAGTTGTGGCAATTCTCATCATCCTCGGGTCTGCAATATACATGGTGTTTATGTGGTGGTATCAAAACAATGTTAGTACATCATTAACAACCATTACAACTAGTACAAGAACAAACACACTGTATAAACTAGAATTCTTAGTACCTATAACATTCACATCATCGATGACAAAGCAGAGAGTTGTAACTAAAGTAAAGGTATTTGAAGGTAAAGTCATAGATACCACAGTAGAGAAAGGTGGTATCTATTGGATAATAGTTAACGAGACCTACATGGAGAAAGACTTTGATAGATGGTTATTCTATAATGCTATTGTGAAGAGCTATGATTGGTGGAAAAAACATTTCTCTAAAGAAGTAGCAGATCTAGTACAACAGCTAAGGACAGAGTGTATAGATAATGCTACAGTAAATATAAACGGAACTAAGGTCTTTCTCAAAGATCATCCTGAATTGATTCTTGAGGGTAAGGTGAATGTTGTTTGTAAAGCTAAGACTAATGTCTACATGCCGGGAGCACCAATAACACCAAATGAAAAACTCTATGCAAAGTTGTTGTGGAGTTGTAGTGTTGATTATGGAGGAATAACTAGGATAAACGTCGTCTATATACATGGAAAGATATACTTTGTTTTTGTAGCTGATAACACGTGCTTTAAACGATACTTAAAACTCTATAGTCTTGGTGCAAGACTAAGAGGTCTCGTGATAGTATGGCAAAACACCAATACGTGGAGTTGCGATCACGAAGTAAAAGGAAATCCAGGTATGTGCCATATAGATTCAAAGTATGTAGGCAATCTGTTACAGGCCCTCAAGGCCCTAAGCAACATTGACACAGATATATGGATACAAATAGCGGTTACAGCCGCAGGTAATAATGTCGGGGGTCCTCCTGTTAATACTGTCCTTCCAGAATATCAATGGTATCCAGATTGTGTCGATGTAAATGTTCACGAAGTTCTGCTTAAAATAGAGAAGAAGTATTTAGATAGTGTAATTGTTGTGGATACACATCAAGAAGCAATAAAATATCTTGCAGTTACATCGAAGGCTGATCATGGAAGGTTAATAGTGAAACTTGATATGGTTGGTAACATAGTGAAAGAATTGAAGAAGACTTGTCTTAGAATA
>CAZUDD010000034.1:0-10190 GCA_964619665.1 uncultured Desulfurococcaceae archaeon
CTATCATAAGTATAGATATGGATATAGCTAATGCATAGAAGGCGATAGAAGATAATCCTACCAAGGATAGAATTACAAATATTAGTAAGGCAAAACCAGGATATCCAAGAATATGACGTGCAAGTCTGGGATCCTCATATATTTTCTTAGCTATCTTAAGAAATATAGTGTATGCAGTCTCAATTGATTTAGCTTGGTGTACTACTACGATTTCATAACCTACAACATTCATTATTTGGGACACTACGTTAACAGCTTTCTCATCTTCAACACTATCAAAGACTAAGAAAACTGGTGTATCTTTAAAGAGATTCTTTATTTCGTAGAGTTTACTACGTAGGGATAGAAAT
This sequence comes from uncultured Desulfurococcaceae archaeon, assembly GCA_964619665.1. Taxonomy (GTDB): domain Archaea; phylum Thermoproteota; class Thermoprotei_A; order Sulfolobales; family Ignisphaeraceae; genus CAZUDD01. The sequence goes on from CAZUDD010000034.1 coordinate 351, forward strand.
GCTTGAAGAGTTCCTAAACTTGAACCGGAAACTACTGCTATGTCTGCATTCTTTCCATCTCTTCTTAGACTTTCTGTTATCTGAATGGCTCTGAATAGTGCATTTACATCAGAATCGGAGGGTTTACATGTTGCGAATTTCAGTGCAATCTCTTTTATCTTTTCTAATCCTATAACTGGAGTTTCAATTCCACATATACCCAAATCATCATCTAAATCTATGTACATAACCAAGATGTTCTTTTGAACTTCACTTGAGGGCTTCACCTCCAGATTCACTCTCTTCACCTTGACCATAGTAAAGAACGATTAGGTCTTCAAGTGTTAACCTCTCTCCCTTCTTGATCTTCTCCTCAACAACTTTCCGTTTCAGGCTTAAATACTCCATCTGTTTACGTTTTTCTTCCTCTAATTGATAATTCTTTAATGCTTTGAGGAGATCTCTCATCTTTACCCTCAACTCATTTATTTGCATTAAGACTTTGCTAAGCTGCTCTTTTACTTTATCTCTATGAGCTTTAAGTCTATTTAGTTCATCTACGAGTATACTCAATTCTTCCTTTAACGAATGCTTAATGTTCCTATAGTTGTTCAGCTCATCTTTCATTCTCTTTATATTGTCTAGAAGTTTAGAGTAATCTGATCTGAGGTTGTCGAGTTCAGTTCTAAGATCTAAAACTTCAAGTGAAGTTCTTTGAGCTTTAAGTAGTGATTGTAAAGTCCTCTCAAGCATACTAATCTCATTTATAATCTTTCTCTCTGTCTCTACGTCAAGATTTGGTGTGGTTATTATGCGCCATTCCAACTCTTCAATTCTTCTTCTAATTGAATCTACATCCATGCTAGTGGATACTCTAGAACTTCGCTCTTTAATACGTATTTCACGATATAATTGACTCATCTTTTCACGTAATCGACTCTTCTCTTCATATAATATGTTCAATTCTCTACGTATATCTTCGATTCTACTATTTATCTCTTTAATCCTATTCTTTGTAGCTGTTATCTTATCCCTAACCTCATTTAATCTATTCCTAACTTCGTCCAGCTCTATTCTTAGTCTATCGCGTACTTCAATTAGATTTTGAAGTTCTTCTCGGATTTTGCTAAGTTCTTTCTGAAGTTCTTCTAAAGTCGGCAACACCGTATCACCGTGATACTATTAAAAATGGTATGTGTTCAATTCCTGTTATTGTCATAGTCTTTCACTAGGTTCTTCAGTTAAAAAGTCTTCTCCTCCTGCAACAATTCTTTGAATAGCGCCATATAGCATATCTAAACCCTGGTACTCTATTGATGATACTGGTATGACTTCAGATAGAAAGTTCCTTAAAAGATCTTTTAATGCATATACAAGCTCTATCTCCTTAAGTAGTAAGAGATCTTCACTTTTCGCAGACTCCAACACTGTTTCTGGTTCTTCTATCCATCTCATTATCTTAGCTATATCCTCATCCGTAAGATTATCAGCTTTACTCAATACAGTGATTTGAGGTTTTCCATGTCTTAAAGCTGTTGATATTGCTAGTAAAGCCATTGAAATAAATGAGGATGGTCTTGTAATGAGTTGAGAATCCAATAAAAACAATACAACCGTTTTTCCTAATTCACTAATTGCATCAATAACTATTCTTCCAGCATTACGAAAAGCAAAGATCTCTAATTGACCGGGTGTATCTATAACTACATAGTTTGGTCTATACTCATTAATTCTACTCATTATTCTATCAATGTAATTTACAGATAAGTCTATAGATAGTACGAGACCGCCATTAGGCCCTAATCCAAATCTCTTCATAACCTGTTGAAGTGTAATGTAATCACGTATATCCACATCTGGGTTATATGGAGTAACTTCAACAGCTGGATCAAGGTTAACAGCTATAGCATCTAATTGCTGATCTCGTAACCAATCAACGAGAGCCTTTGTCAAATATGACTTTCCTGAACCTGCAGGGCCCAATACAAAGACTATATACATAATACATGCCCTTTCTATACAACAACTTCTCGAATAAGCATAGATCTAATCTTTTTAGCTGGTACTCTTATCACTTGATATCCACAGTATTTACATTTCGTATCATCGCTTAAATGGGATTTTAGCGCTACTGAAGCACTTCTAAGAAAGACTTGATTACCACATCTTGGACATAGTATTGATGACAATTCAACTATGCTATGGTTCGGAATGTATACATGTCTCCATATAGACCTAAACATATCGAAGTACTTCAGAATCTTGGTTAAGGGAATTTCCTTATATTCTTCCCTCTGAGATTCGAATTCTAGCTCTTCTCTATCGAGTCCTAAATCTCTCCTGAAAACTATATTCTTATAGTAAAGAACTGCTGGTATGTCGTAGCCTTTCTCATGATAGATCCTCAATAACTTGAGGAATTCAATAAGATTATTAGCAGTAGAATCATTTAGTTCATCACCAATAAAGAGTATCTCTATATGTTCAGCATTGAGAGAAATTATGTTGTTAATTAACTTTTCAAGTTGATCACGATTCTCTTTATTCAAGTATCGTACAGTAATTAGAAATACATCGAAATCTCTGAAGAGATTTGCAATTGCTGTAGTATCAATTAGTCCTAGGTATTTCTTCAATACTAAAAGGTCTATTTTAATACATAAGCTACAACGCAAAGTCTCCTTCAATTTTATAGATATATCCTTAAACATATCAAATTCTCTACATAGATATGGGTCAGCACCTCTAAAAACTATGATATCTGGATGGTATTTAGATAGTTTACTGTATATTGTTTTAGAGTCCATCACTACCTTACGACAGAGATCATTACTTATATTAACGCTCCATGGACAATACCTACAATTTTCATTACATCCACAGAAATTGAATATAAGAGCTATGCCTCCTGGACTATAGAGTGCTAGGGGTACATCCTCAATATTTTCAAGAGTTATTGCTGCTAGTACAGTCATGTCTTCAAAACCTTCTAGATAAATAATCATTAATTACCTCTGCTAAAACTTCATTCCTCTGGGTCTAAAAATGAAGCTTGTATACCTCAGTGGATTTCCACGATCTTTAGCAGAATCCCTAAGAAAGCAAGGAATAGAGGCAGTATCTGCATATTCAAAGAGATTTCCTGATGGTGAAACCTATGTTAGATTACCTACAGATCTACGTGGAGAAGACATTGTGTTAGCGCAATCGCTATATCCATCACAAGATTCAAAAGTTCTTGAATTGCTTTTAGCGATAGATGCTGCAAAGGGTCTAGGATGTAAAATCCAGAGTGTATTGATTCCATATATGGCATATGCTAGACAGGATAGAAGATTTCTAGATGGTGAGCCCATAAGCATTCATGTAATTCTAAAATGTATTCGGAGTCTAGGTGTAGATAAGGTTATCACAGTTGATGTTCATAAAGAAGAAGCTTTAAAGAATCTAGATATCAAGATCATCAACATAAGACCTCATGCATACATAGCAAAGAAGTATTTAACAGATGTACACTTTGTGTTAGCACCAGATATTGGAGCAATTCATAGAGCTAAAGATATAGCTGAAGCTCTTGGTGTACCCTATGATTATCTTGAGAAATATCGTGATAGAGTAACAGGAGAAATCACTGTAAAAGAAAAGGAGCTTGATATTCGCGATAAAAATGTCGTTATAGTCGATGATATTGTGAGTACTGGTGGTACACTAGCCAAAGCTATTTCAGCCCTTAAAAAGTATGGAGCTAAGAAAGTCTATGCAGTTGTATCGCATGCACTCCTTGTTGAAAAAGCTGTTGAGAAGCTGGAAAGTGTAGGTATAGATAAGCTAATAACATTCAATACTATAGAACATACTGAAAAACCTAAGTGGATGAAGATATTAGACATAGCTGATATAATCAGTGAAGCTCTAAAGAAAATACATGAGCTTTAGTTGGAGTGTGAATCAAAATCATGGTATGGTATGTACTAAGACTCTCTTTAGATTATGGTCATATAGCACTGAGCGAGTTGAATGCAGTTATTGAAGCAGAGAACATCGATGTCAAAAACATGGTTAGAATTGATGAGTTTGTTTTGCTGGACATTTCAGAAAATGAGTTGAGGATTCTTCAAAAACGATTAGCTTTAACTAAAGAATATGGTCTTTTACTTGATGTAGTGAGAGAAGACGATATTGAGCAAATTCTGCAGTTAATCAAAGAGTTCAGATCATCAGATGCTGCTGTATGTGTATCCATAGATTGTGTAAGAGGTTTTGGTAAGAATATTGTTGATAGAATCTATGACAATGTGAAGCCCTTTCTATGTGCATCAAGTACATTGAGAGATAATGTTAAGCAGATGAGAATAGCCTTTGTAGCTGGTAACGCACTCATATACTTAATCTCAAAAATCAGGCGTATGTCTGAGTACATTGATAGAGAACCGCATAGAAGACCTGTCTATAAACCTGGTGCTATGAAACCTATGCTTGCAAGAGCTTATGTTAACTTAAGTAGAGTAAGATCAGGAGAGGTTCTTTTAGATCCATTCTGTGGTGTTGGAAGTTTTGCCATTGAGGCATGTCTTATGGGGATAAACACCGTATGTATAGATGTCGATGAAAATATGTGTTATGCTGCAAAAAAGAACATAGGGTTCTATGGCTGTACAACCTTTACAGAAATCATTAGAGCAGACTCTACATACCAAGATATCAGATCGTTGAGTGTTGATGCTATTGCTACTGATCCTCCATATGGTAGACAAAGTGCTCCTCGAGGTAAGGACCTCACTAAGCTCTTGATAGAGTTTCTCAATACCATGTCTAACATACTTAAAAGGAATAGATATGCAGTTTTTGCAGTACCCCATAATATCTCTATGTACATAAAATCAGAAATCAAAGACCTTAGTATGGAGATAGTTGAAGTTCTCTATGACTGGGTTCACGGAGGTTTAACAAGAGTTCTCTATGTGGTGAAAAGTTGTTGAGACCAAGAATAGTATTCCTAGGTACTTCAGCCGCTATGCCTACACCTAAATCATTTCTAACTAGTATCCTAATCGAAGGCCTTAAATCAAATATTCTTGTAGATGTGGGTGAAGCAACACAGATAAGGTTAAATGAGATTGGTTTCGATCCATTAAAACTCAATGTTGTATTGATAACTCATCTACATGGAGATCATTTTCTAGGTCTATATCCACTACTTGAATCTATGGTTTTAAAAGCTAGGTCACAAAATATGCATAGAGATCTAGTTATTGTTGCACCTTCAAACCTATGTAGATCTCTATCTCAAAGCTTTAATTCATTGCCTATCTCTATAAACTGTATTGATTCAAAAGATATAGTGTTTCCACAAACCCTAAGTACATCTCTAGGTGACGCATTGATATCTGCCGTACCGATGAATCATGGGGGGATCGAGTGTTATGGATACTGGATTAAATTATTGATAAACCCTAGGAGAGATAGATATGTTAGGATATTCATGGGTTTTGATGGTATTTGTGATCAGAGGTGTTTAGACACAATCAAGGTTCTTGGTGCCGAAATACTTGTTCTTGAGTCAACGTATTCGGACCTAGATATACATGAGGCTACTCATAGCTATCACTCAACACCTTCTCTAAGTGCCAAAATAGCACAAACTATAGGGTCAAGACTATTGATACTAACGCATATTAGTTGTAGATATAGCGATAGGAGGATTCTCGAAGATGAAGCTAGAAGGTATTACAGTGGTAGTGTGTATGTAGTTCACGATCTGGACATGATACCTATATATAGACTCAAATTCTATTAGGCATCTCTAGGTATATCACGTTCCCATAGAGGTCTTCCATGAGAAGTTCTAGGAGCAAGCCAGTCTATAACTTCATAGAGCTTATCGCTAGAGATAGTTATTGATATGGGTCCTAAAGGACTTTCACTTTCATCTTCAACAAAACTGACATATCCTTGATATGCCGCCTGCTTATTCAGCTTAATGTTCAGTACATCTCCCTGGGAATGTTTCATGAGAATATTTCGAGCGGTATCCAATATTCGTTGTCTCCTCAGTAGTTCGTATAGCTTTAATAGCATAGATATATCGTTACCTTCAGCTACTGCAAGTCTGTAACCGGAACTAAGCTCAACTATTCTGATGTTATCTATGAGAACAACGTTTTTAAGAGCTTTAAGTACTTTCTCTTCGTCTTCTGTAGGTCTTATCTCAACTTCAACTCTTATATACACCATCTATTCCTAACCTCTTCAAGTATTCTCTTCACAGAACTTATAAACTCATCTAGTGTACCCTCATTAACTATCATTATGTCAGCTAATGCAATAACGTTTCCTAATCCCCATCTCAATTCTCTGAAATCACGATCTTTGAATTCATCCCAATCTTTTGGATCTCCTGGTCTTCCTCGTTTCAACAACCTTTCATATCTTGTACGTGGTGATGCATGAATAGCTATTATTAGTACTTCAGCATTGAGTTCTTTTTTGAGTGTCTCTATTTCTTCAAGACTTCTAACACCATCTATGAACACTACATTGCTACAAAAGGTAGGTGTAGTAGCTAAAGACTCTGATTTTATTTTCTGTGATAAGAGTTTGGCTATAGCGTTCATACCATAGCGAACTCGAAGTTCTTCTGCTATTCGCATAAAGTTTTCTAGTGTAGGTTCAAGACCTCGTTTAAGTACTTCTTCACGTACAATATCGCCCATGTTGTATACTCTAAAACCCATTTTCTTTGCCTCTTCAGATACAATGCTCTTTCCTGCTCCTGGCATTCCTGCTATAAATACAAGTATCTTCAAGTAGCATCACCCAGTAAATCTTAAACGTGTATTTTTTACTAACTACTTAATCTAGAACACCTAATACTGTATCTATGGGTTGAGATTGTTGGAGTTCAAGGTTAAGGATCTAAGCCTAGCACCTCAAGGAAGGCTTCAAATTGAATGGGCAGAAATGCATATGTCAGTGCTTATGAGAATACGTAGAGAATTCGAGAAATATAAACCATTGAAGGGAGTGAAGATAAGCGCTGTTCTACATGTAACTAAAGAAACTGCTGTACTGATGAGAACTCTCATTGCTGGTGGTGCTGAGGTGTGGTTGGCTGCAAGTAATCCACTGTCAACACAGGATGATGTTGCGGCAGCACTTGTTGAAGATGGTGTTCATGTGTTTGCATGGAGGGGTGAATCAACGGAAGAGTACTTCTGGGCTATTGAGCAAGTAGCTAGTATTGAACCGAATATTGTTATCGACGATGGTGGAGATCTACATGCATTTCTACATGATAAAGCTCAGAACATAGCTGAAAAAGTATGGGGTGGAACAGAAGAAACAACTACAGGTGTTATCAGACTAAGAGCCATGGAAAGAGAAGGTATTCTGAAATACCCCGTTATAGCAGTTAACAACGCATACACAAAGTATCTCTTCGATAATAGGTATGGAACAGGTCAGAGTACACTTGATGGAATAATGCGTGCAACCAATATCCTCTTCTCAGGTAAGTATGTTGTTGTAGCAGGATATGGTTGGGTTGGTAGAGGTATTGCGTTAAGAGCTAGAGGTATGGGAGCTAAGGTGATAGTAACAGAAGTTGATCCAATAAAAGCTTTGGAGGCTGTCATGGACGGATTTGAGGTTATGTCTATGTCTGAAGCAGCTAAAATAGGAGATGTATTCATAACAGCTACAGGCAATATCAATGTTATTAGAAGGGAGCACATAGAGCTTATGAAAGATGGAGCCATACTAGCAAATGCTGGACATTTCAATGTTGAGATAAATATAAAGGATCTTGAAGAATTAGCTATTGAAAAACGAAATATACGTCCATGCGTAACAGAGTATAAGTTAAGGAATGGAAAGAAAGTTTACCTTCTTGCTGAAGGAAGATTAGTCAACCTAGTATGTGCTGAAGGTCATCCCAGTGAAGTCATGGATATGAGTTTTGCAAATCAAGCTCTATCAGTAAAATATCTTGTTGAGAATAAGGGTAAGCTAGAGAAGAAGGTCTTTAATGTACCTATAGAAATCGATAGAATGGTAGCTACTCTAAAGCTAGAGTCTATGGGTATTAAAATAGATGAGCTCACTGAAGAACAACGTGAATACATAAGGAAATGGAAATTGTGATTCAGCCCTGGCCACTATCTTCATCCATTTACGTCTAGGAAAGGGTGTGTATTCATCATCTAGACCCTATTACTTAAGATAAGTTCGACCTAATAGAATTAACGGACAACCATGTATTTTCTTCCAAGAGCTGATGCAATTAGATCTGCTAACTTCAATGGTATGGGTTCTGGAAACACTGTTTGATTTTCTAGGATCATTTTCTCAGCTTTCTCTGTATTGAGACCTATGGCAGTGTAGAGCAGTGTACCTTTATTAGAGGTAAGTTCTCGTGCTCTGCTGTACACTGAACGTATAATTCTATACCTAAAATCGGCATCTACAAAATGATTCCTTAAAGCCTTTTCAACTCTATCAAGATCAAGTCTATGCCTGAAAATCACTATTATGGGTGTATCTGTTAAAATCCATAGCCTATAAGGATCTACAATATTGAAACCTGCATAGGTAACTCCATCAAGGAAAACAGCGTTTAATCTTTGAATTCCGCCTAATACCCTATCAATGATTTTGAATGCCTTTAATGTTGCATCTAATCCATCTACTTCGACATACTCTATGTATATGTTTAGTAGTTTGTTCTTTACCCATAGAACACCTACCAAAACTGTATAGACCTTTCTATTCTTTCTCTTAGCGGTATAAATATCGAAATAACCGTCATCTATCCCTAGATAGCAATACCTCGATATAGGGGTCTTCACTAAGTGCGTTGATGACAACATCTTCTGGCACCGCTAAGGTGATAATTCTTGTTTTACCATATCTTCCACGACTTACTACTCTAGCTGTAATTATTCCCATCATATCTAGTTCACTTATAATATCGCTTACTCTACGCTGTGTTACACTTTCAAAACCTAGTCTTGAACAAAGTGTTTTGTATAGACTATACACTTCTCCTGTTGTAGTTTTAGTCATCTTGCGAGTCAACATAACTATAGCGAGTAGGACTAGTTTTCCATGAAGTGGTAGTGATGACACCACTTCGCAAACTCTATCCTTCTCTAGTTCTGCTCTAGCTTTGTACACATGCTCTATATCTACATAGTCAAGACCTTCACGTTCGGCAATCTCTCCAGCAACTCTTAGTAGATCTAGAGCTCTACGTGCATCTCCATGTTCACGTGCAGCTAATGCTGCACAAAGGCTTATAACACCATCTTTGAGTACACCTGGTCTAAAAGCTAGGTTAGCACGTTGTCGAAGTATATCCTCTAATTGATTAGCGTTATATGGTGGGAACACCATTTCGACCTCCCCTAAACTACTTCTAACTCTAGGATCTAGATTCTCAACGAATTTTGTATCATTTGTAATGCCTATAACAGAGAGTTTTGAAGTTCTCAATTCCTCGTTTGCCCTTGTAAGTCTATAGAGTAATTCATCTCCATGCTTCTTAACCAAGAAATCAATCTCATCTAGAACTGCTATCATGATGGTATTTCTGGAGTCCAGAGTTCTCATGAGTCTTCGATATGCTTCAGCTGTGGATATACCTGTAAATGGAAGTCTTAGACCTAGACATTCAGATAATCGGAGTAGCACTCTGTACGTTGTATCATCCTTTCTCGTATTTACATAGCATGCCACTATGTCTACGCCTAGTGTTGATGCTTTCTCTATGAGCTTCTTCAATACAAACCTTGTTACAGCTGTTTTACCTGTTCCTGTAAGTCCATATATAAAGACATTTGATGGTCTAGAACCTCTCAATGC